>JANQZX010000071.1:0-973 GCA_030728245.1 Saprospiraceae bacterium
ACGATTTATTAATTAAATATTTAAGTTTCTATAATTGCCTATTTAAATTTTATCAGATTTGTTTAATTCAAATATTATTAGGAATATTTTAAACGTAAAAGAATAAAATGAAAGCAAAAAAAATGAAGTCACTGATTTTATTGTTTTTCCTTGGATTATTGGCTACGAATTTCGTTTCCGCACAAAGTAGGGTAATCAAAGGCACAGTAATTGACGAAAACAAGGAAGCGTTGGTTGGTGTAAATGTACTCATGAAAGGGAGTGATATTGGAACAACTACCGGATTAACTGGTGAATTTTCTCTTGAGACGACTATGGAAAATCCTACCTTGGTTTTTAGCTACGTTGGATACAAGACGAAGGAAATTCTTGTGAAAAATGAGTTAATTCTTTTGGTGTCATTAGCACCCGATTTGACAACGCTTTCTGAGGTGGTGGTCATTGGTTATGGTACCCAAAAGAAAAGTGATTTAACAGGTTCTGTGGTATCTTTAAGCAAAGAGCGCTTATCGCAATTACCTAATGCGAATTTTGCACAAGCCTTGCAAGGGTCTGTTCCCGGACTTCAGATAAACACCAATAGTGGTGGCTCGGAGGGAAATGAATTGTCTATCTTAATTCGAGGTAGAAATTCTATTAATGCGGGTAATGGACCACTTATTATTCTGGATGGAATACCCTACGTTGGAGGCATTAGTGAAATAAATCCTGCTGATATTGAATCAATTGAAGTATTGAAAGATGCGTCAGCCGCAGCCATTTATGGATCCAGAGGATCAAATGGTATTATCCTGATTACCACCAAAAGGGGCTCTAACGAGAAAGTGTCTATTACTTACGATGGTTTTTATGGTATTCAGCAAATTGCCAGAAAACCAGATCTATTGACAGGGGAAGAATTCTATAATTTTAAAACAACAAGAATTAATTCTCCGGGTACCATTACTCAAACAGAAAAAGCGGTGTACGAATC
>JANQZX010000071.1:983-4419 GCA_030728245.1 Saprospiraceae bacterium
GTTCAAGGGGGCAACATTCTTTGTCTATATCCGGCGGAAGCGAAAAAGCCTCATTCTATCTTGGCGCTACCTATTTAGATGTAAGCGGTATCGCTGTAAATGATGACTTTAAACGCTATACTTTGCGTCCAAATCTTGATGTTGAGGTTACTCCCTGGTTGAAAATAGGTTCCAGCTCTCAATTATCTTTTCAGGATAGAACAGGCTTGCCCGTTGAATTTTCTGATAGCAGAAATACTGGTGGAGGGGCCAATTTTTTTAATCCTTTAACAAAACCTTATAATCCAGATGGAAGCATTGCTATTTATGCATGGCCTGAGTATAACCAGGCAAGAAATCCTTTATCTCCCTTATTAGTAGATAATTACGATTATGGTTATCGCGTATTTTCTGCAAATTATGCCGAAATAAAACTGCCGCTCAAAGGTTTGACCTATAAGTTTAATACAGGTATTGAATTTGAAGCCAATGATAGAAAGACCTATTATGGAAGAAATACAGCTATTGGTTTCCAGTCTGGTGGTACGGCTGAAACCTACCATTCTATAGAAAAAAACTTAACGGTTGAAAACATCCTCAATTACAGCAAAACATTTGGAAGTCATTCTCTAAACTTTACCGGATTATACAGTAGTCAGTCTAACGTGTTTGACAGAGATGATTTAGAAGGCCAGAACTTTCCAAGCGATGTTTTGACTAATTATCAAATGTCCTCTGCACTTCTCTTACAACCTTCCTCTACTTATTTTAAACAAAACCTACTTTCCCAGATGATTAGAGTCAATTATGGGTTTAATAGTAAATATTTGTTGACCATGACGGCAAGGAGAGATGGTTTTTCTGGATTTGGTTCCGGGACGAAATATGGTGTTTTCCCTTCTGCTTCCCTTGGCTGGAATGTTCATAAGGAAAATTTTATGCGCAATCTTTCTTTTGTATCTCAATTTAAATTTAGGGCTTCCTATGGCTTAAATGGTAATCAGGGAGTGGGTAGTTATCAATCTTTAGCCAGACTTTCCTACCGTCCGTATCTGAATGGAACCACTATTTTAGCCGGCTATCTTCCTGTTTCTTTGGCAAATCCAGATTTGGGCTGGGAATCTACCAAATCATTAAACCTAGGATTAGATTTTGGTTTTTTTGAAGGCAAAATTCAGGGAAGTATAGATTATTATCAAAATAGAACCTTCGATTTACTCCTGAATCGCACTATTTCGCCGACACATGGTATAAATTCTATTTTGCAAAATATTGGTGAAACACAGAATAATGGTATCGAGTTGGGTATTAATTCTACTAACATTGATGGTCCACAGTTAAAATGGACCACCGGTTTCAATATTTCACATAATAAAAATTCGATTGTAGATTTATATGGTGATGGAAAAGATGATTTGGCGAGTCGTTGGTTTATAGGTCAACCTATCAGAGTAAATTTTAACTTGTTGTATGATGGAATATTTAAATCACAAGAAGAAATAAAAGCTACTCCCTGGGCAGCAGCAACAGACAAACCTGGCTATGTTAAAGTGGTTGATGTGAATGGCGATAACCTTATAAATGCTTTCGATAGAACCATCATCGGTCAATTGGACCCAAAACTTATTTGGGGCTTAACCAATACCTTTTCCCATAAAGGATTTACCCTAATGATTTTTATTCACGGACAAAGGGGGGTTACTAAAGAAAATCCGCTTCAATTGGATAATGTATTTACTGATGTGGCGCGTAATACCATTAATAAGGATTGGTGGTCTGCGGATAAAAATCCTAACGGAACGCATTTTGCAAATGATGCTAACGCAAATTATAGAGGGGTTAATTTTTACGAAGATGCTTCCTTTTTACGCATAAAGGATATTTCCCTGGCCTATAACTTCTCTAATAAAGGGAAAAACCCCTTTGGTGTTCAAAGTAGTAAATTATATTTTACTGCCAGAAATTTAGCCACTTTTACGAAATATGAAGGTTTGGATCCTGAATTTACAAATCAATATGGTATTCCTCTGCAAAGAGAATGGCTGGTTGGTCTAACTGTTGGTTTCTAAACACATTAAATCAAATCAAATGAAAACAAGAATTTCTTTTAATATAACCTTTGTTTTACTCTTTATATTTACCTCCTGTGCGGATGATTTTTTAGATGAAAATCCTAGAAATATTATCGCTCCTGAAAATTTGTATGTCAATAAAGCAGGCTTTGAATTTGGACTGAATGGCCTTTACAGCAGAGTTCGGTATGAAAGAAATGGCGCAAATGGGGGGTCAAATGTTCTTAATAATTCTGCTATGGTTATTGGGGTCGATAATGCTTACAGTATGATGCCCGCAGGGGGAAGTATTGAGGCCTTTTTAAATACCTGGGGCACTACTATGGTTTCAACGAATGGGTATTTACGCGATACCTGGGAATGGTTGTATGGTGTGGTCAATGCTGCAAATACAATTATTATTCGTGCTGAAAATCCAGATGTTCAATGGTCTTCCACAGAGAAAAATCAAGTCATTGCGGAGGCTAAATTGATTAGAGCATGGGCATACAGGCATTTAACCTTTTTATTTGGTGCCGTTCCTTTAAATTTAGAGGAATCATCCGGTACAAATATTAAAACCGATTGGGAACGCACGCCTGTAAGTGTCATAAGGACGGCTATGGAAAATGACCTGCTTTTTGCAGAGCAAAATTTATCAGACCCGGCTCCTTATGACGGCAGGGTCTCAAAGGCAGTGGCTAGCCATTACCTTGCGGAATTATATCTAACCGTTGGTAAATACCAGGCTGCAAAAGATAAAGCGGCATCGGTAGTTAATAACGCTCTGTATGGCCTTACCAAAACCAGATTCTCAAGTCAATCTGCAAAACCAGGTACTCCATTTACAGATATGTTTTTAGATAATAATGCGAACAGAAGCGCAGGAAATAAGGAGGTGCTTTGGGTACTTCAAAATGAATATCTGTCCAATGGCGGAGATGGAAATATTATGAGGCGTTGGTATGTAAATCGCTATGCTGAAATACAAATTGGCTCAAAACGGCCCGTTACTTTTTCAATAGAGAACGGGGGTAGGGGCTTGGGCCGATTTAGCGTTACAAAATACGGCCTTTTAATTTATGAAAATAACGATGATCGAGGTTCTTATTTTGGGTGGAGAAAGTTTTATAGATACAATAATTCAGCCTCTCTTCCTCCAAAATCAAATTTAGGTGATACGCTCGTTCTTTTAACAGGTACTGGCCCAGCCCATCTGAGAGGTTTTAATGCCGTTCCTAATGAAACCGTTGGTAACACTGCATCAAACAGGTTAAGGCCCTCTACAACAAAATGGGATTATGCTCCTTCTATTCCAGAAGATGTTCAAAATTCTAATAATTATAACGACCAGATCTATTTAAGGGTGGCTGATACTTATCTTTTACTCGCCGAAGCCCAGTTTT
>JANQZX010000071.1:4429-5027 GCA_030728245.1 Saprospiraceae bacterium
TAAATGATTTGGCAGGGGCAGCCGCAACCATTAATTTAATCAGAGCAAGGGCTAACGCCACTCCTATTACAGCTTCTCAGGTTACCCTGGATTTTATTCTCGATGAAAGATCCAGAGAATTATGGTCTGAAGAACATCGCCGTTATACATTGCTAAGAACGGGAACCTGGTTTGATAGAACTAAAAAATTTAATTTGATTGCGGGTAAGGTGATAACCCTAAGAGACACTATATTTCCTATTCCTCAAGTGGTCATTGATGCTAATCTTTCTAAGACGATGTCTCAAAATCCTGGATGGTAGTATAATGCTTAATTATAAATGTTGATTTTTAAGGAGAGGTGTTTTATTACACCTCTCCTTTTTAAAATAAAATGCTATGCGTATTTTCTTAATTTTATTTTTGATTTTTTTTGGTGCGAATTTTTTGCTCGGCCAGGTATTTAAGGACTCAGTACAGACTAAAATATGGAGTAGAAATGCAAAAAGGGACATCGTTTTTAGTGATTGGGTGAATATGCCCGTAAGAAAGATATCCCATTTAGAAGGTTTTGCAATACAAGATCCTAAAAAGGTCAATAAGTATGGAAGCAGAATGG
>JANQZX010000072.1:0-11032 GCA_030728245.1 Saprospiraceae bacterium
TAATCAAATCGTTTATTTCCTGGTACCACATACCCTGGATAAAAATAAGTGTATCCATGATTTTTTGCATAATCGATTTCAGCGAGTAGGGTAAAATAACCCAGGCTATATTTCTCATAATCGGGATGATACATAGCAAAAATACTGGCAATAGCATTGAATCCACGGTCAAAAAAACTACATGCGATTAAATTTTCCTGGTCATAAACGGCAATTTCCCAAGTATCGTAGATACTTTCTTCCGAAAATTCGAGCAACATATCATTAAGATTTGGAGCCAAATTACCATCAAAATTTTCGGCGTAAATGTCGTACAGATTATCTTTTTCGTCATTTATCTCTGCAGGCCTTACAATAATTTTAAATTGTGAGGTGATTTTATTTAAGAGTTTACGATTAGTGCCTTTAAATTGATAGTTTAAAAGGGGTAAACGTATCCATAGCGCGGAGTAAACATTGGAACCAAAAAACAGAAAGTGGGTGGTAAAAATAACTTGCCCCATTCTATACCAACCTTTCTCAAGGTATTGGTCTAATTCCCAAAGGTTTAAATTTTCCGGGTAATGTTTATCTGCAAACATATTTATCATTTAACCAAATGAGGCTAATTCACCCCCATTTTTAAATAAAGTATCCACCTTATTCGATGCATTGGCATCGATTACCAAAGGAGGTGCGTGATGCGGTTTTATCCGGGCATCAAATAGCAGCGTTCCCCTACAACCCCAGTGTTTATTCTCCGTAAATGCATGTACCCCATGAATATCGTGAGAAGGATTGGTTCTTGTAAAAGTAGCCCATATAAAATTAGAAATATTATGGCTCAAAAAATCACTATCGTCACAAAGAATGCAAAGGGGAAATTCTTGTAAATCATAATTTTCCAGAAAACTGCTTAGAGCAGCATGGTCTGTGTAACTGGCCTGATTTTTAAATCCTGGAGCTTCTACGGCAAAAACACCGGGAATGATAATCTTGGGATTAGAAAAACCTGGGGGTAAAGCATTAAATGGAGGCAGCGTAGTTCCCAGACTTCGCAATTTAGGTCCGCAGGCAGCGATGATTACCTTAGAGCCGGCATTCCAACCATCGCCAGAATAATCAAGGGTATCAATAGTTGTTTTAGTTTGAAAATGCAGATCTCGTGTCCAGTCGGTTCTTTCTAAAATATGAGATAGAAAAGAAACATAGTCATGAGTATCTAAATGAGGGTTATCGGAACCGTCGGCAATAATTAAAAATTTTGCCAATGAGGTCTGTCCAGAGCCTAATATACGATTTGCCTGGATGAGAATTTCTTCAGGTCTTTTTTCTCTAAATGGCATATATCGCTCACTTCCAATAGCTAACAAAAGTGGGTGCACCCCAGCCTCATCAACAGCATGAATTTGTTTTACTCCGGGAAATTCTCCGGAAGTTAAATCTTTTACCAGCTCATGAATTAAATATCCAAAACTTGAGTCTTCCTGAGGTGGCCTGCCCACTACAGAAAAATGCCAGATAGGATTTTTTCTATGCCAAACATGCTCTACATCCATGACGGGAAAAGGATGTTCCAAACTATAGTATCCCAAATGATCGCCAAAAGGTCCCTCCGGTTTGGTCGTATTTTTCCTTATAATGCCCGTAATTACAAAATCCGCATCACCAGAGACTACATAATTATCTTTCCAGGCATATTGGAATCTTCTTCCAGCCAAAAGTCCGGCAAAAGTCATTTCACTTAGTCCCTCGGGTAAAGGCATGATGGCTGAAAAGGCGTGTGAAGGAAGACCTCCCACAAAAATGGATACTCTGAAAGGTTCCTCCAATGTATTATATTCCGTGTGATGAACGCCAATTCCGCGGTGTAATTGATAATGAAGTCCAATTTCTTTGTCCGGTACATATTGATTGCCAGATAATTGAACTCTATACATGCCAATATTGGATTTCATCATATTTTTTCCACCGGGAGGTAATGAGAAGACCTGGGGAAGAGTGATGAAGGCCCCACCATCCATGGGCCACGATTTTATCTGTGGTAACTGGCTAATCGTTGTTTTACCCCATGTACTGGCGGGGAAAAACGTTTTTTGAGGTATTGCCGTTAATGCAGTGAAAGGGGCTTTCCAGTATCTCAATGGATTGCGTAAAAAATTCGTTGGATCAGCTTTTAGCTCAATGATTTTTTTTACGTCTGCTAAGGTATCTTTGAACAAAAACTCAGTGCGTTTTATGGTTCCATACAAATTAGAAAGCGCTGGAAACGGGCTACCCATCACATTTTCAAATAATATAGCTGGCCCACCCTGATCATATATTCTTCGATGGATTTCTGCCATCTCCAAATTTGGATCAACAGGAGATTTAATACGAATAAGTTCTTTATTTTTTTCGAGATCTGCTACACAAGACCACATATTCTTATATCCCATGGCAATAATTTAACTCAATGATTATTTTTTAAAGATAACTTTTCAGCCAAAAAAGGAGCTGTTGGGGAATCAAGGCAATGAACTAAATCTTCAGGAGTACCCTGGAAAACTAAATTACCCCCCATTTTTCCACCTTCCGGACCTAAATCAATCACCCAGTCTGCCGACTTTATGATTTCCATATTATGTTCAATAACTAAAACGGTATGTCCTTTCTCAACTAAAGCTTGTAAGGCTTCCAATAATTTTCTTACATCGTGGAAATGAAGTCCCGTAGTAGGTTCGTCAAAAATGAATAAATATTTTTCTGTTGTTTTTTCCTGTCCTAAAAATGAGGCTAATTTTACTCGTTGTGCCTCTCCACCAGAAAGGGTGTTTGATGACTGGCCTAAGCAAACATAACCAAGACCTACTTGCATCAGAGGGTTTAGCTTAGTGATAATCTCCTTTGAATCTTTGAAAAATACTAATGATTCCTCAATGGTCATTTTTAGAATATCGAAAATATTTTTTTCACGGTATCGTACTTCAAGCACTTCATTTTTAAATCGTTTTCCCCCACAACTCTCACATTCCAAACGCATGTCGGCTAAAAACTGCATTTCAATGACTTGTTCACCTTCACCCTTGCAGGTATCGCAGCGGCCGCCGTCCACATTAAAGGAAAAGTGCTTTGCCTTATAATCCCGTAGTTTTGACAAAGGTTGACTCGCCATAAGTTCTCTGATGGCATCGTAAGCTTTGACATAAGTTACTGGATTCGATCTCGATGATTTACCAATAGGATTTTGGTTTACCATTTCCACCTGGGTTATTTTTTTCAAATCACCACTTAAAGAAGAAAAAGAGCCTACTGATTTTACACCTACCTCACCTAATGCAGCTTTCAACGCAGGGAATAAAATATGTTTAACCAGGGTAGTTTTACCTGAACCGGACACCCCGGAAACAACAATAAACGTATTTAATGGAAAGGTTACGGTTATATTTTTTAAGTTGTGATGGGTAGCACCATGCACTATTATTTTATCGATGCCTTTTCGTCTAAATGACGGAATGGGGATAGATAAGCGGCCGGTTAAATATCCGGTAGTTAAACTCTCTGAAGCTTCAGTATAAATGTTTTCGTAAGCACCTGCAAAAATTACTTCACCTCCATGCACTCCGGCATGAGGTCCAATATCAATTAAATATTCAGATTCTTTTATAATATCTTCCTCATGCTCAACAATTAATACCGTATTTCCGAGGTTTTTCAAATGTTTGAGAACGTTTACTAATCTTTTTGAATCTCTTGGATGAAGTCCAACGCTAGGTTCGTCGAGAATATATAGTGAATCGGTTAGATTACTTCCTAAAAGTCTGGTTAAATTGATTCGTTGGGTTTCACCTCCACTTAAGGTGGCGGAAATTCTATTTAAGGTTAAATAGCTGAGCCCAAGTAAATTCATGAATTTCAGTCTTGTCCTTAATTCGTGCAATAGTCTGGCTGATACCTTAATATCTGTTTCTGATAATTGGATAGATTCAAAAAAAACAGCCAGTTCATCAATCGGCATATCCACTAAATCACCAATGGTTTTACCGTCAATCTGCACATAAAGCGCCTCTTTTCTCAATCTTGAACCATCACAGGCGGGACAAATGGTCTTTCCGCGGTATCTGGAAAGCATCACCCTGTTTTGAATTTTATAATTTGCGGTTTCCAATTCCTCAAAAAAATCGTTGATTCCACGAAAGCTTTTACTACCAGACCAAAGTAAATTTCTATGTGTTTTTGAAAGTTCAGAATATGGCTTATGAATAGGAAAATCGATAAGCGTGGCGAGAGAGATAAACTCTTCTAACCAAAGACCATTTTTTTCTCCTTTCCAACAAGCCACGGCACCTTCATAGATACTTAATGATTTATCGGGAATCACCTTTTCAGGATCGATACCCATCACCATACTAAATCCTTCACAACTGGGACAGGCTCCAAATGGATTATTAAAATTAAATAATTGAGGGGCAGGTTCCACAAAAGAAATACCATCTAATTCGAAACGGTTATTAAAATGCCTTTGTAACCCACCTAGACCAGTAACAAAACATTCACCTTCACTCTCGGTGAACGCTGTATTTATTGAATCTGCGATTCTGCGCATGGATTCCTCAGAGGTATCTAAAATGAAGCGATCTATTAAAATTAGTAGATTTTTTTCCTTTAAATCAAGAATTTTATTTCCCAACATAGGGTCTTCCGAAGCTATAAAATCTTGAATATCAGTGAGTGTATCTTCATTTAGAATTCTTGTAAATCCTTTTTGTAAAAGTAAATCCAGCTCCTGAGAAAGACTTCGTTCACCATATTTATAGGGTAGGGGGATAAAAACCTGAACAGGGCTACCTTGAGGTATGGAAAGAATAAAATCTACTACATCGCTTACCTCGTGTTTTTTAACCAGTTCATTGGAAATGGGAGAGTATGTTTTTCCAATTCTGGCAAATAGAAGTCTAATATAGTCATAAATTTCAGTCAACGTACCTACAGTTGAGCGGGCATTGGAGACGCTTACTTTCTGTTGAATAGCAATGGCCGGACATATTCCTTTGATACTGTCAACCTCAGGCTTTTTCATTCGGCCTAAAAATTGCCTGGCATAAGAAGACAAACTTTCTACATATCTACGTTGACCCTCAGCAAATAGAATATCCATCGTGAGCGATGATTTTCCAGAACCTGAAACGCCTGTGACGACAATTAATTTATTCTTAGGGATTGAAATGCTGATATTCTTTAAATTATTGGCCCTGGCTCCTTTAATTTCAATGGAATGGTCAACGGTTTTTTTTAATTCAATGCCTTTGTCTGTTTCAGTTAATAGCTGGGTCATAAAGTGTTTTTCATTCAACTTTTTCGATTAGCGCAAAGCTAATACTTAGTAACTTCTTATTATCGAAAAATACAACAAAGGATTGGACGAAAGGATTAGTGATTATGAAAATTATTGCTTTAATCAGAGGAAAATGAAAAAAAACATTAAAAAAATTAAATACAGGTTGAAAAATTAAATATGTTTTCCTATATTTGTAATTCATTCTTCAAATCACTAAAACGCAATCTATCGGTAGCAAACTTCTACACTAAAGTAATTACGATTTTTAACGTAAACCAATTTAGGTATGACAGTTAATCCCATTAGTGACCAAGATCTCATTATGCTTTATTTAGGTGGTAGTGAGAAAGCTTTCGAAGAATTATTACTTCGCCACAAGCAAAAAATTTACAGTTCAATTTATCTTTTTGTTAAGGATTCTAACCTTGCCGAGGATATTTTCCAGGAGGTGTTTATCAAAATAATTGATACCTTAAGAAAAGGAAAATATAATCATGAGGGAAAATTTCTTCAATGGGCACTCCGTATTTCTTATAATATGTGTGTGGACTATTTCAGAAGGAATAAACGCAAACCTAAAACAACTACGACTGATTCCTTTGACATTTTTGATGTCCTCCCTCTTTCCGATTTGAATGCGGAACAGGCGATGGTTAGGGATCAAACCCATGACAAAATCAAGGATTTACTTGATTTATTACCAGAAGAACAACGGGAAGTGGTTATACTGCGACACTACGCTGACATGAGCTTCAAGGAAATTTCAAAACTTACCCGGGTAAGTATAAATACCGCTTTGGGTAGGATGAGATATGCTTTAATCAATATTCGTAAAATCATAGAAGAAAAGGAGTTAGTCCTGGTCTAAAAACACAAAACGGGGCAACTAAAGTAGTTGCTCCGTTTTATTTTCAAATGAAAGCCTAAAATAAAAGGTCTTTTGGGCAATTAAATTTAGACTTCGCTCAAAGATTTTTTTCTTTTTACTCCTACGTTTCAGAAATTAATGTAATCATTATTTCATTAAAGCTACTCTCTCGGCATATTCACGGGCAAAATAAGTGATAATAATGTCAGCACCCGCTCTTTTGATACCCATTAATGTTTCTTCAATGGCTTTCTGACGGTCTAACCATCCATTCTGAGCCGCTGCTATGAGCATTGCACATTCACCACTGACATGATATGCTGCAATGGGTATATTGGTATTTGTTTTTAATAAATGGATGACATCCAGGTAATGAAGGGCAGGCTTTACCATAATGACATCAGCGCCTTCCGAAATATCGAGGTGAGCCTCTTTTAAGGCTTCCTGTAAATTGGCAGGATTCATTTGATAGGTCTTTTTATCGCCTGATTTTGGTGCCGAATCTAAGGCATCGCGAAATGGGCCGTAAAAAGCACTGGCATATTTGGCTGTATAAGACATAATACCCGTATTGGTATATCCTTCATTGTCAAGATATTCCCTTATATATTTTATTCTACCGTCCATCATGTCAGACGGACCAATCATATCAAAGCCTGCCTCGGCCTGAGCTGCGGCCATTTTTGCTAAAACCGGTAAGGTCTTATCATTTAAAATTTGACCATCTTCCACCCAACCGTCATGACCGTCAATAGAGTAAGGATCCATGGCGACATCACTTATAATGCAAGAAGATGGAAATTTCTTTTTAATGTTTCTCGCTGCCTTTAAATAAAAATTATCTTTTGAATAACTATATGTAGCACCTTTATCCTTTAATTCTTCTGGAATGGCGGGAAAAATGAGAAATGTTTGTACCCCAACGGCCATGCAGGCACCAATTTCCTCCAGCAAAAGGTCTTCAGAAAAACGGAATATACCTGGGAGCGATTTTATCTCCAGTTTTATGTTTACACCCGGCACTAAAAAAAGGGGTTGAATTAAGGAAGAAATCTGTAGATGATTCTCTTGCACCAAATTCCTTAGAGTAGGGGTCAAACGATTGCGTCGTGGTCTTTGTAACATGATTATTTGATTGTTTTTTCAGGAACAGGATCATATCCGTGTCCACCTAAGGGATGACAGCGACCTATCCGTTTCAAACCCATGGCTATCCCTTTACCTGGACCCCAAATCTCAATGGCTCTTAACATAAAATGAGAACAGGTTGGGGTGTAGGCACATTTAGGAGGAAATAAGGGAGAAATAAACAGTTGATAAAAACGAATAGGTAGAATAAACAAGGTTTTCATAGCAAAACATTAAGGACTAAACGTAAGTAATTCTTCTGTTTTAGCATTAGCAAAAATAACAGTTCCCTCCTTTTTATTGGGTCCGATGACATGAACCAGATTTTTTTGGTCGTCAAACTCTCCTATAAGTAACGAATTTTTTATGTTAATGGTTTTAATCTTACCAGTAACAGGTATTTCAAGGTAAATCCACACCGCACTCATATCAGAGGATCCTTCTTTCCCAACGAAAGTATAAGAACTTGATTTACCGTTTATAGAGAAAGAAAGATTCTTTCTAAGGTATGATTCAATGTGTTTTTCAGCCTGCGTGGATTCTCTTTCTGTGCAAATAAATAATTTAGTATGGCCCTCTTTTTTTAAGGATTCCTCTAAATCATCGATAAATAAATGAACACTAATTTGAAGGGATTTTTCTTTCTCATTATATTCTACCATGGTTTTACTTACATGGAAAGTATGTAACAGATAGAAAAAACTACTTAGAAAAAGGAGGTATGGCATATCGTGGGCTTAAATTAAAAGGGCATTCTTTCTAACATTAATAAAAAAGCAATGCCTGCAGCGGCACCTGAAATGAAGATATTCCAGGAACGATTGCTCAATTTTAATAAAACATGGATGAGATAAGAAATGGTTAAAATAAATCCGACAATGATTAATTGTCCAACTTCAACCCCAATATTAAAGGAAAAAAGTTGGGGAATCAAGTCATTTTCCTGGGAAGGCATTGTTAATTGCCTGAAAAAATTTGAAAATCCCAGTCCGTGAACGAGTCCGAAAAAGAGGGCAATGATATATTTGAAAATCATGGGCTTTGAAAACCCTTTTTTTTCATTACTGGCCATCGCCGCCGGATGAGTATTGGAAATGGCTGTTATAAAAATAGTTACGGGTATTAAAAACTCAATCGTATCTGCTGGAATATTTAACACATTTAGCGCTGCCAAAGCGAGCGTTAAAGAATGACCAATGGTAAAAGCAGTAACAATAATGGCTACTTTTTTCCAGGAAGTCCATGTGTAAACGGCACAAAGAGCTACTAAAAAAAGAATATGATCGTATCCTGCCAAATCGGAGATATGTTCGAACCCAAGAATGAAATAGGTGGAAAAAATGCCATTCATTTTATAAAAAGTTAAAAAGGCCGGTAAAAATCACTTACCGGCCTTTTTTAAAAATTAATAACGATAATATTCAGGTTTAAATGGACCTGTTACTTCTACGCCGATGTAGTCAGCCTGGTCTTTAGAAAGCGTTTCTAATTCAACGCCTATTTTCGCTAAATGTAATCTTGCTACTTCTTCATCAAGAAGTTTAGGTAACATATAGACTTTATTTTCATATTTGCCTGGATTGTTGAAAAGCTCAATCTGGGCAAGGGTCTGATTAGTAAATGAATTGGACATAACGAAAGAAGGGTGGCCGGTAGCACAACCTAAATTCACTAATCTACCCTCAGCAAGAAGGATAATATCCTTACCTTTCAATGTGTATTTATCCACTTGAGGCTTGATATTCATTTTAACTGCGTTGGATTCATTATTCAACCAAGCAACGTCAATTTCATTATCAAAATGACCAATATTACAAAGGATCGTTTTATCCTTCATCATATAAAAGTGCGCCTCTTTGATAATTGCACTATTTCCAGTAGCTGTTACCACGATATCTGCGCGTGGAATAGCCTTTGCCATAGTAGTTACTTCGTAACCGTCCATAGCAGCTTGTAACGCACAAATTGGATCTATTTCAGTAACAATAACCCGGCATCCTGCGCCTGATAAACTGGCTGCTGAACCTTTTCCTACGTCGCCATAACCAGCGACAACAGCAACTTTTCCAGCCATCATGATATCAGTAGCTCGGCGAATAGCGTCAACCAAAGATTCCTTACAACCGTATTTGTTATCAAATTTTGATTTAGTAACGGAATCATTTACGTTGATAGCAGGTACAGGAAGAGTACCCTTTGCCACTCTTTCGTATAGACGATGAACACCAGTGGTTGTTTCCTCTGAAATACCTTTAAGTTCTTTAACCATTTCAGGATACTTATCCAACACGATATTGGTTAAATCACCTCCATCATCAAGGATCATATTCAGGTGTTTGCCGTCTTTGAACGACCTAAGTGTTTGTTCAACACACCACCAATATTCTTCTTCGTTCATACCCTTCCAGGCATACACAGGAATGCCTGCTGCAGCAATAGCGGCAGCGGCGTGGTCTTGTGTAGAAAAAATATTACAAGAAGACCAGGTAACCTCAGCACCTAAGGCAACTAAAGTTTCAATTAAAACAGCTGTTTGAATAGTCATGTGCAAACAGCCTGCAATTCTGGCGTCCTTTAGTGGTTTTGATTCGCCATATTTCTCACGAAGTGCCATCAAACCTGGCATTTCAGCCTCCGCCAATTCTATTTCTTTTCTGCCGTAATCGGCTAAAGCAATGTCTTTAACCTTGTAGGTTAAGGTACCTATCGCTGTACTCATTTCAATTATTTTTAAGATATGTTTAATTATAACAAATAAAAACGGTGCAAATCTACAAATTAAATAAATTTCAGAGGGTAAAAGTTGTAGATAAAAGTATTGTTATTCAGGTAAACCTGGAAAATCTTCTTTTAGGGACAATACAAATCGGGACGCAGCGGCAGGATTGGTAGCCAGAGGAATGTTATGAACATCACATAATCGCATGAGCATGCTGACATCTACTTCGTGAGGGTGTTTACCGAGAGGGTCCCGAAAGAATATAATCATATCAACATTCCCTTCTACCATTCTACTGGCAATCTGGGCATCTCCGCCTAATGGACCGCTGAGCATTCTTTCTACATCAAGCCCAGCTTTTTCTAAATAAGACCCTGTTGTTCCCGTGGCTATTAAATGAATATTTCTTTCCCGAAAAAAAGCGATGTGATCCCGGACAAATCCTACCATATCCACTTTTTTGGTATCATGCGCAATGATGGCGATGGTGAAGGTATTTTTTTCGGTCATCATGTTCAAAATTTAACCTTTGAAAAAATTAATAGTGCAATACTACCTTTAATGTGTTAATTTTGCAAAAAAAATCTGTAAATCTTTAAAGAAAACCAAGTTATGAGTAAGAATTTCTTAGTAAAATGTGTGGTTTGTCTGTCAGTATTGGTTTATACCAACACTTTAGACGCTCAAATCATGGCTCCGGCAGCCAGTGTAACGACTGAGTTAAAAACAAAAGTAGGTTTAACGGACGTTACCATTCTTTATTCTCGCCCTTCAATGAAAGGAAGGGGCATCTTTGGTAAGGAAGTTGTTCCTTATGGTGTAACCTGGCGTACTGGTGCTAATTCAGTGACAAAATTAAGTTTCAGTGAAGATGTTAAATTAGGTGGTGCAGAGGTTAAAAAAGGGGATTATGCCCTTCTTACCGTTCCTAATGTAGCAGAATGGAAAGTAATGGTTTACAAATATGAAACATCTAACTGGGCCAGTTATGTAGAGAAAACACCTGCTGTTTCTTTCTCAG
>JANQZX010000072.1:11132-87250 GCA_030728245.1 Saprospiraceae bacterium
GAAACATCTAACTGGGCCAGTTATGTAGAGAAAACACCTGCTGTTTCTTTCTCAGCGGCAACAAAGTCCTTGGGAGAAAATGTAGAATCATTTACTATGGACGTAAATAATTATACCAACGAAAGTGCTTCCATTGATATCAGCTGGGAAAAAACTAAAGTGAGCCTGCCTCTTTCTGTAAATACTGATGCCAAAGTAATGGCTTCTATTGACAAAGTAATGGCGGGACCTTCTGGTGCAGACCTTTATGCTGCTGGTGCTTATTACCATGATGCAAAAAAAGACTTGAATAAAGCCTTAGAATGGGTGCAAAAAGCCAATGCTTTAAATCCTCAATATTGGACATTGCGCAAAGAATCTTTAATTTTAGCTGACTTAAATAGAAAAGCTGAGGCTATTGCTGCGGCGACAAAGTCTCTGGAACTGGCTAAAAAAGCAGCGAATGATGACTATATTCGTATGAATGAAGCATCAATTGCCGCTTGGAAAAAATAATGGATCGGGATATACGAAAGTATATCCCGTTTTCTTTTTTATTTTTTCATTGCTGACATATCTTTCTTGCTCATTTCCCCAAATAAAAGTAGCCTCCTGAGCTCCTATCTGCCTGGCTCTCTGCGGGTAAAAAACGCCCCTTGCCGGATGTTCATCTGCGCAAATATTAAAAGTCCCTTCAGGGGTATCTTTCAAAATTATATGCTTCATTATTTCCAGTACATCAAGTTGATGCACTAAATTAACAGAGATTTCTCCGCCAGGAATATCCTTCTTGTCCTTAAAAAAGTATCCTGGTTCTCTTCCCGGGCCTACTAAACCGCCTAATCGTAATACATAAACGGCGCAGTTTCCCGTCTTTTTATTAATTATTCGTTCAGCCTGCGCTAAAGTTTCTTCCGATGGAGTGTGAGGTTGAATGGCCGTTTCTTCTGTTAAAACCCCTTTCGCCCGGCCATAAACACTGGTGGAACTGGTGAAAAGTAATTTCTTTAAATGGACTAAGTGGGTAGTCTGGTGTATGATTCTTTCTATTATGTCAACGTAACTATGCAATGGAGCCTGTCTGCCCAACGTGGGAGGTAAGGTGATAACTAAAATTTCCGTTTGATGAGGTATTTGAATGTCCGTTTTTGATACATCATCATCATCATTGAAAATCATTTTATTACAGAGAATTCCTTCTGCTGTTAAACGTTCTATTTTTTCATCCCTTGTGGTCGTTCCAAATACCTGGCAATCTGCTTGAACTAATAATCTGGCAAGGGGTAAACCTAACCAGCCCGTCCCAATAATAGATACAAATGGATACATGCTGTGGTATTATTTTATCTGTTCGAAACAACCTATGTCAGGATTAGTGCTATCTCTGTTTTTATTTAAAAGATCAATTAAAATGGGGTAGGGTTTTAGCAGAGGCAGGCCTTTATTGGCCGCAACGGACAGCGAGTCTAAGGTATAATCGTCTTCTGAGGGATTTTTAAACACTTTACTTTGTATGCTTCCGTTGACACAATTTTTACATTGATCCGTAAGGAAATTTGAAAATTGTTTGTTTTGTCCTGTCAATAAATCTTTTACCCTAACTACACAATTTTCAAATAAAATATTAAAAAGGGCTTTATTTTGTCCACTCGAAATATCAGATAAATTTATTTCA
Organism: Saprospiraceae bacterium; assembly: GCA_030728245.1. Taxonomy (GTDB): domain Bacteria; phylum Bacteroidota; class Bacteroidia; order Chitinophagales; family Saprospiraceae; genus BJGN01. Next base: position 12,787 of record JANQZX010000072.1, read on the forward strand.
TCCTGGTCTGAACCATAGAAAATACTATTTCTGAAAGTAGCATTTAGCCTGTATTGGCTTCTACGTTGACAGGTAATTGGGTCATCATAACAAATATAATTTGTCATTCCCAAGGCAGAAGAATTACTTCCATAACTAGCTATAGTGCAATAATTAAACTGGTAATCGCCCCCATTTATACATTGAACAGCACTCCCGCCATTATTATAAATTAAGCAGTTGTCGGCTTGAATTGTAGCCCGAACACCTACTAAACCATTCGACGCCGTATTAAAAATACGTGAATTTTTCAATGTACATTCCGCAGTAGAATCTACATATAGACCAACAATACTATTTTTTATAGTTGTATATTGAATTTTATTGCCTTTTGACCCACGCCCCAAAATAATTCCATACCATTGTCCCGCAACATCTTGATATTCAGGTTCAAGTCTATCTCCTTGAATAACAATTGGTTTGTCGAAAGTCCCGTTCATTAATAGTTTTCCAAAAGGCAAAGTATAGAGTATACCATCATTGAACACGCCAAAGGCATTATTTTTAACAATACCACCATGAACATAAATGCGCGTGCCTGGAGGAATATTTAGCGTACAACTGTCAATAAAAATTTCACCATATAGGACATAAGGTTTTGGGTCATTCCAGTTAATTTCTCCGTTTTTGCAGCTTAAAACAACAGGTACACCTTTATTAAATCGAGAGGGAAAATAATTAGCATTTTGCCCCCAGGCCTCTAAAGTAACCACCTGCTTATTGCCATTAACTTCCAAAATAAGTTCTTCATTAAAAATAAAAGGACTTACAGAAAGAGGAGAGTTTGGATTAATGGTCACCGTAGCAAATAAATAAATACTGTCTTTCGGGTAAATGGGAATATCTTTTAATGCCTTAGCCCCTGGAAAACCATCGACATTAATTTTAAATTTACTATTTGCCCCAGCGGCTAAATAAAGTGAGCTGATATTGATAGCTTCTTTTGACGGATTATAAATCTTTAAAATTCTGGTGGAGGACCCAATTTGTGTGAAAACGGTATCAAAGCGAAGAGTATCGGAGGAAAAAGTAACTTTATCCGTCGGTGAAGTGGTAAATACCCACTCCTTTTGACAAGAAATTAGTAAGAGAAGGGAAATATAAAATGTTAAGCCTAAAAGTAGGCGATAGATGTGCATGTTTCCTGTTTAGATTGCAAATATAATGGAAGATGAATTTAGTATCGCTTATATTTTTAGATTTACATTATTTCTTTATCATTTATTCAGGTTATGACTACTTATCGCAAGCAAAACATAGTTCTTATTATTCCAGCCTTAAATGAAGAACTTGGCATTGCAGCCGTTCTTAAAAGCTTACCTCCATCTATTTTTTCAGACATAGTGGTTTGTGATAATGGAAGTACAGATAAAACAGCTGAAATAGCTTCCTCTAATGGAGCTACGGTAGTTTTTGAACCAAGAAGAGGGTATGGTTCCGCCTGTTTGCGCGCTATAGGCTATCTGAAGAATAAAAATTATTCAGATCCAATAGATCTGGTTGTATTCCTTGATGCTGATCATTCGGATAATCCTTCGGATATTCATGCCATTCTTAAGCCTTTTGAGGACAAACAAGTAGAACTTGTCATTGGATCGAGGGTTTTAGGAGAAAGTGAAAAGGATGCACTTTTACCCCACCAAAGGTTTGGTAATATGCTGGCGACGACGTTGATTCGTTTATTTTACGGTGTTCATTTTACCGATTTGGGTCCATTCAGAGCCATTCGCTGGAATACTTTATTAGCCTTGAATATGGAAGACATTGATTTTGGCTGGACGGTAGAAATGCAGGTTAAAGCAGCCAAAAAGAAAATGGTTTGCGTGGAAGTCCCTGTTAACTACAGAAAAAGACTGGGTGAATCAAAAATTTCAGGCACTATCAAAGGGAGTATTTTAGCTGGATATAAAATTATATGGACAATCTTTAAATTATTGTAAATTTGCTCTCTAAATTGTGACTTTTTATAACAATTGACCTCTAATTTAGGAAAGGTTCTTTTTTCATCTACAACTTTTTTCTACTATGTCCATTTTGGCCTACGTTTTCATGGGAATTTATGCAACTTGCCTGTTGTATATCACCTTATATTGTGTCATGCAATTTGATCTTCTTGTATACTATAAGAGAGGTCTAAAATCATTATCTCCCTCTACAGGTGGTAGCTTGAAAAATGAAGTGGATGACATCCTTCCTGCTGACTATGTCTGGCCTATGGTTACCGTGCAATTGCCTTTGTATAATGAACAATATGTAGTAGAAAGATTGATTGACACTATAGCTGCCTTTGATTATCCTAAAGATCGGTTCGAAATTCATATTTTAGATGATTCCACCGACGAGACACTGGACATAGTAAAAAGAAAAGTAGAGGAATACAAAGCAAAGGGATTTCAGATTGAACAGATTTTAAGGACTGTTCGTCAAGGTTACAAGGCTGGGGCCTTAAAAGATGGGACAGTTTTCGCCAAAGGTGAGTTTCTGGCTATTTTCGATGCAGATTTTATGCCCAAACCTGATTTTCTTAAGAAAACAGTGCCTTTCTTTCAAGATCCAAAAGTGGGCGTTGTGCAGACGCGCTGGGAACATATAAATCAGAATTATTCTCTAATCACTAAACTTCAAGCCCTTCAGTTAAATGTTCACTTTACTGTAGAGCAAGTGGGTAGAATGCAAGGAGATTATTTTCTTCAATTCAATGGTACCGCAGGGGTTTGGAGAAAGTCAACCATCGAGGATGCTGGCGGTTGGGAGGCTGACACTTTAACGGAAGATTTAGATTTGAGCATCAGAGCGCAAATGAAAGGATGGAAAATTAAGTTCCTGGAAGGAATTGGTTCTCCTGCTGAATTACCAGCTGAGATGAATGCCTTAAAATCTCAACAATTTCGCTGGATGAAAGGAGGGGCTGAAACAGCAAGAAAAATGCTGCCCAACCTTTGGAAATCAAAAGATTTGACTACAAGACAAAAAATACACGCCACACAGCATCTTTTTGCCAGTAGTGTTTTTCTTTTTGTTTTTGCTACGGGTATATCCAGTGTTCCGTTACTTTATTATATGGAGGAATTTATAGCGAGAGGATTTAATAAAGACGTATTTACCTATTTTTTCCTTGGCATGATGTCCGTCACCTCAGTTTATTTTGTAGCGAATATTCAGTCTCCGGCAAGGCAAAAATCAGTAGCTGACGCTACCGTTGAGTTTTTTCTACTTTTTCCCGTCTTTCTATCGCTTTCAATGGGACTTTCTTTCCATAATAGTATAGCAGTAATTGAAGGTTATCTTGGAAAGAAATCTGCCTTCGTAAGAACACCAAAATTTAATATTACCAATGCAGGTGATTCTTTTATGAAAAATAAATACATCATTAGAAAATTAGCTCCCTCGACCATTGTGGAGGGTCTTCTGGCTTTATATTATATTGGTGGTATCGCCTTAGGCATTCATTTAGGAATATACATCTTCTTGGTTTTCCATATTATGCTGGCTTTTGGTTTTGGCGCCATCTTCTTTTTTACCGCTAAACATAGTTTAAACGGGTAATTAAATATGACTTAATCAAGTTTCTTTATGTATTTAAAATACTTGATTGGGGCCGTTTTTTCCTTTTCTTTGGTGTTTGGAATGCTATCTGCTAACCAGTCAGATTTTACGTCCATCCTTTTATGGCTGGTTCCAGTCAATATAGGTTATTTTCTGCTGCTTTATTTATCAAAAAATGATAGTTCCTTATCGTTTTATTTTTTCATTGCAGTGATTATCAGGATATCATTGGTGTTCACAACCCCCAATTTATCTGACGATTACTTTAGGTTTATTTGGGATGGAAATATATCTATTCAAGATAAAAATCCTTATGATAAAAGACCATCTGAGCTGATTACTTCTTCCTCTGTAAATAGGGATCATTATTTATACCGTCATTTGAATAGTCCGGAATATCATAGCGTTTATCCTCCCTTTTTGCAATTTCTATTTAAATATTCGTTGAAACTGGGTAATAATAGGGTAGATACAGGTCTCCTCATATTAAAGGTATTTTATGCTTTATTTTCTATTGGCATAGTTTTTTTATTGCCTGTAATTTTGAAATTATACCATTTAAAACCTTGGCGGGCTATGATTTATTTATTAAATCCGCTCGTTATCATAGAGGAGATGGGAAATTTACATGCAGAGGGAATCATGGTATTTTTCCTTGCCCTATTTTTTTTGTTTCTTAAAAAATTCCCCCAATACGCATTTTTACCATTTTCCTCTGCCATAATAGTAAAATTAACTCCCTTACTATTACTTCCTTCCATATTATGGAGACTTTCACTAAGACAGCGCTTTGTTTTTTGTTTTGGACTTCTTCTGGTAATCATTTTATCTTTCTATCCTTACACAGATGGATTAATTAGAGGAGGCTTTTTCAAAAGTCTTACTTTGTATTTTAATGCTTTAGAATTTAATGCATTTGGCTATAACCTATTTAAATATTGGGGATATTTGATTTACGGCTATAACAAGATTAAATTATTAGGACCGTTGACGGCAGGTATATCATTTATACTAATTCTTTATTTTTCAATTAAAAAGGGAAAAGGTTTATGGGAATCTTTTCCTTTACAATGTTTAGTTTTATATTTTATATATCTATTTTTTAGTCCTGTTGTTCACCCATGGTATTTAATTCCTTTGGTTTTCTTTGCTGTATTTAACAGAATGTATTTTGTTATTGTATGGACAACTTTTTCAATGCTAAGTTACAGTCATTACCAGGGGGGAATAAATAAAGAACAATATTACCTTGTTTTTCTTGAATATGCTATTGTTTTGATAGTCCTATGGACCGACCTTTCTCAAAAGCGTTTTGACACGGAGGCTTGAGCGTATTTAACCATCTAAAGATTTAATACTCTTTAGATGGTTAAATTAAAATTCTAAGAAAAAAGTCTGGCAATTTGCCTCCAGGATCCTGCATTATGAGCATCGAGACCATTTTTGCGCAGTAAAGAAACAGCCATGCTACTTCTGCTACCAGATTGACAGCAAGCTATAATTGTTTTTTGTTTAGCTTTGAGTTCAGAAATTTTACCTGACAAATCACTTAAAGGAATATTTACTGATTTTGGATGATGACCATTTTTAAATTCTTCCTTTGTGCGAACGTCAATAATGAGGGCACCATTTTCAGCAAATGCTTTTAAATCGGGGCCAGTGAATAGATTTTTTAACCAGTTTAACATTGTTTATTTTTTTTCAAAATTAGGTGTTGTTCATTAAAAACATTGTGACTACCATCACACTAAAAGGTAAGTAGGGAAAATGGAAGGAATAGAGGAAAGAATCAGAGAACTTGAGAAATGGCTTACGTTGGAAAAGCAAGAAGATTTAAGACAGTTTCAGTCTTACCTTCTGCCTTTGTCATTAGCTGAAAAAAGAGAAAGGGGCTATTTATGGTATCCTTTGACTATTTTGCATCAGGGTTTTTCGATAGGAGAAAATATAAAGGTATCGGTTGAGCGAACTAAAAACAAGGGAAAAGCACACGTTTTCAGAGCGGGGAATCCTATTCGATTATGCGAAATTACTGATCAAAAGGAGGGGACTTATCTGGTTGGCGTGGTACATTTTGTAAGAGAGGATACGATGCAGATTATTTTTGGACAATCGTTTCTCCCCGACTGGGTTTTTAAATCGTCTATTGCTATTCTTCCTGAATTTGATGAAAAGTCATATAGAGAAATGGAATCGGTATTAAAAACATTGAAGAATACCCACAAAGGACGAGTTCAGCATTTTAAAGAGATACTATTTGGGGATAAATTACCCGTTTTTTCTCTATTGAAAGATGAAGTTCCAAATATTTTGCTTAACAACTCCCAGAATGACGCAATTAATCATATTATTTCAGCAAAAGATATAGCTATTATTCATGGTCCCCCTGGTACGGGTAAGACCACTACGCTGGTGTCAGCTATTGCACGTTTATGTGAGATTGAGTATCAAGTACTGGTTTGTGCTCCCAGCAACACTGCGGTAGATTTATTAACAGAAAGAATAAGCAAAAAGGGGATTAATGTAGTGCGATTAGGAAATATTTCCAGGGTTGATGAAGATATTTTGAATCATACACTCGATTACCAGATATCAGCACACGAGGAATCTAAAGCTATCAAAAGAATGCGCATTGAGGCAGACGCTTTAAGAAAGAAGGCTAATTCTTTTCGCATGCCTTTAGATTATGGCCAGAAAAGACAGAAAAGAGAATTATTGAGTGAAGCGAGTGATCTTTCTACTTGGGTAAATCAATTAGAAAAACGACTGATAGAGCAAATTTTAGATCGTGCACAGGTAATTACTTGTACTTTGGTGGGTGCTGCTCATTCTTTATTAGCTGGAAGAAAGTTTACTACAGTACTTATTGATGAAGCGGCCCAAGCACTTGAACCAGCTACCTGGATACCTATTTTGAAAGCAGAAAGGGTGGTCCTCTGTGGTGACCCTTTTCAACTTCCACCTACAGTAAAATCAAGAGATGCCAATAAATCTGGTTTGGCATTAACCTTAATGGAGAAAGCCATACAAAAGGGATTTGTGCATCAAATGCTGGAAGTCCAGTATCGTGGTAATGAATTAATAATGGGCTACTCAAATCAGTATTTTTATAATAATAAGCTGTTGGCTTCTCCTACAGTGAAAGATAAAAAATTACCTTTTCAGGATAATAGCCCTTTGATTTTTATAGATACAGCGGGAACTGGTTTCGAGGAAAAACCTGAACCTGGTTCGGGAAGCCTCTATAATGCCGATGAGTTTAGTCTCTTAAGGGAGCATATTTATCGAATAATAAACGAAACACAAACCCTGGTTAATTTTGATTTTCCCTCTATCGTAATACTTTCCCCATATAAAGGTCAAATCAATTACATGGAAAGAGAAATTCGAGCTGACGATAAACTAGTGAATTTAGCGATAAAAGTGAAAACAATCGATGGTTTTCAGGGTCAGGAGAGTGATATTGTAATTGTTAGTTTAGTTAGGTCAAATGGAAAAAATGACATAGGATTTTTAAAGGACTACCGTCGGTTTAATGTGGCCATAACCAGAGCTAAATGTCAGGTAGTAGTGGTAGGAGATAGCTCTACTATAGGTAAAGACTCGTTTTTTGCTGGATTCCTGGATTACTGCGAGTTGAACGCCTCCTATAGAACAGCTTGGGAGTACATGGCATAAAAAAAGGGGAAGATTTTCACCTTCCCCCTTTATAACCTTTTATTTAATGAACCCAAAGATCATTTTCATAATTGAAAATGGATTGTTTCAATTTTTCTGATTCTAAGAGCATATCTCTACCAGAACCAAACTGATTTTGTAATCGTTGGTCACCTACGTTAGATACCTTGATAATATAGGAAGAGAAATACCTCATTTCCATTAAATCTTCCCAGGAAATTTGAGAAGCGTCATTTGCCGGGTTGAATACCATTTCATTTACAAGATATTCTCTTGCTTCAGGGTAATAAACCCAAAACACTGGAGTTTCACCTATAGTTGAACCTTGATCAGACTTTACCTGGATGAGTGGCGCGATACCCAGAATTCTAACTTTTTGGGTAGAAGATTGTTTGTCGAAATACCATATTTCTTTTACCCTGTAACGTTTGATATCTGCGAAATTAAGATCATTTTTTACTTCCTTTACGGTAATCTCGTAAGTTACCGGATCCTGTATAGGAACTGAATCGATTTTAAACAATTGTTTATCAATTTGTTCTTGATTCATTTCTTGTTTAAAATCCTCATCTGCAAAAACACGCATTGGTTTTTCCTCGTTTTTAATGGCATCCAGGAAGATTTGAAACAGAGGTCTGACAGGATAAGTAAAAGTCTGATTCATTTTTTCACGAACATCTATGACTCTCCACACTCTTTTTTTCCAAAAAACATCGGCTTCTCTGAGTGGCTCATAGGGAAGTAACTTTTTGGTTTGCTTTATGCTTGAACCAGTAATATCATCGAGAGGAGCTTCCCTAAGTATAGTTCCTGATTCAGTCATAATATTGTCCGGCACCTGAGAAAAACCACTAACACTTATAAAAGTGAGTAGAGACAGGATTAGGAATGGACTAAAATTTTTCTTGAACATGGATAAACTTTATTTAATTTGAAATACCAAAGAGTTTATTTTTCTTCCAGCCACATCACCGGGGCAGCGTGCTCTAACATTATTGAAATAATATGCATCACCTGGTTTTGCTAAATTCAACAATCTTTTCGATTCTGCGGTAAATGTTCCACTACCGTTAATAACTACGATTGGATCTTCTCTTTTGGGTGCATAAACCAATTCAAATCCTGCAATATCGCATCGTGCATCGAAATCAAAGCCGGACAGTTCTGCAATAACACCTAGTTGAGCTTTCATAACACCGTTGCCTAAATCTCCACCTGTTGAACCTCCCAGTTTAGCTACTGGATCAGGAATAGGCTTGATTCTGAAATCAAAAGTGGTAGGATTTAATCCACCACCGGAAATGGTAAGCTTTGCTACGCCACCACCGCCTGTAACTTTAGCGATATATTTACCAGCACCATTGGGTGTCAGTGTAGCATTGGAGGCAGAAACACGTAAATCGTTACTTGATACACCAGCTGCGACAACAGAAAGAGGATTTTCAACCCCTGTGTAAAATACATTCATTTTATCGGCAGTGACAGTTACGGAACGACGGCCTACTTCATACTCAAATTCTTTTGAATAGGTTTCTTGTTCCCCTGTGGTTGGATTTTTTAGACTTACATCTACTTTGTACTTTTTCAGACCTGTTCCAGAAGTGGTAGAAGTAAATTTGCCAATACCGTCAGTGACACTAAGAGGAGAACCATTTACCCTGATAGACATATTCTCAGTAATAGATTTAGAGGTTGCTCCTACAGATATTTCAGCATTATAAGTTTCACCTTCAATAACATAGCTTTTTACTGCTGAAGATATTGGGATAAAATTATCTACTTTAAAAGAGGTTAAACCTACTTGATTAACCAAGAAATTAATAACAGCACTTTCAGAACTCTTCATATCATTTTGCATCTGCGTTAGCAGAGGAAATACAGCAGCCAATGGCATTTGTTTGAAGGTAAATTCAGACCACGACTTGGCTATCTTATCTTTTTTCCAACTTTCAGAAATATTTAGGGAAATAGATTTTGACAATTCCTCAATGCTTGTTTCGTTTATCTGAGTGCCGGGTAGTCCGGATAGTGTTTTAATTCTGGATAAAATTCTTTCACGATCCGCTAAGATTCTTTTTTCTAATTCATCACCTCTTTTTTTATCTACTAAAATCCGTGTGGTTATATCTTTATTTTTATAACCTTTAGGATAATTTGCATGATCGCGATCATCGGCTGGGTAATACCCCTCAGTAGCGTCAACCATCTCAGTTCTAACAGATTCAACATAAGCATTAAACTCTTTAGAAATTTGAGCAACATCCTTAGCTACATCTAATAGAGGTTGATATTTTCCTCTGTCTTGTTCTACATTTTTTTCTAGGGCGGTCATAGTAATAACGTGTGAATCATCAAAAATGCTATTACTATTTTTTATACCATCATTTATGACAAAAAATGCGTTAATAATCTTAGCAGAAACGTTTAATGCCAGCATAGCCGTTAAGACCAGGTACATTAAGTTAATCATCAACTGCCTCGGTTCCTTTGGAATGGACATACTATTCTATTTTCTAAATAAATAAAAAAATTCAGTTCTAATTTTAACCGTTCTGACGAACATTTGCCATAGCTGACAACATATTGCCGTACACTTGATTTAGAGAAGTGAAAGTGCGATTAAGATCGCTCAAATTCTTATTTAATTCAGCTAACTTAGTTTTATATGCTTTTGCTTCCTCCGTGGAATCCTGAAGATCCATCATAGCATCATTTATTTTAGAATAGAAGTTCGTCATGGAACGAAGTTGCTCTTTCGTACCTGAAAAATCTACTTCCTGAAGAGCTTTCAAAGAAGACAGACTTCCTGAAATAACCTGTAATTCGCCAATCATAGAACCTAGGTACTTTTCAACCATTTCTTTAGGTACTGGATTTTGTTGTGCAACCTGACCTCCCTGAGAGATAGGGTTTACTGCACCAGAATAATCATCTAAACCTGGATATAATTTTTCCCAATAATAATCCTTATCTGGTCCTATTACGCCCAAAAAGAAAAATAAAGCGGCTTCTGTTAACATGCCAGCCATCAATAATTGGTCAGCATAAGCCCAAGACATAATTTTGAACAAAGCACCAATTAAAACGACTGATGCACCCACACCGATAAGAAGGTTTTTGAAATATTTGAAACCTTTACTTTTCAATACATTACTCATTTGAGAAAACTTTAAACAGGTTAATGATATGTTTTTATAAAATAATATGACTAGAAGTCATTAATGGATCTTCCTAAGAAGGTTAATACGTTTCTAAATCCAATATATGACTTAGTTGTATCTTGAAATTCGTAAGTTCTGGAACTATTCTGTAAAAAGAAGTGAGAATCTTTCCATGAGCCTCCTCTGATTACTTTCCTTTTGTTACTTGGGTCTTCTTTATCGTCAGCATCATAACGATAATCTGGATTTAAATCGCTCACTCTGCTAAGAATATTTTCAGCGTAAGCGGTTAAAGTCCACTCAGCGACATTCCCTGCCATGTTATACAATCCATAATCATTTGGAAAATAAGCATCAGCTTTTACGGTGTACATTCCGCCATCTTCCGGATAATTACCGCGACCTGGTTTGAAATTTGCTATTAAACAGCCTTTGGCATTTCTAATGTAAGGACCACCCCAGGGATACATAGCTTGTTCATGACCGCCTCTGGCTGCATATTCCCATTCAAACTCTGAAGGTAAGCGAAAATCTTCTGTATTAACCTGATCTTTCCCTAGGCTTTTGTTATACAATGCTGTTCTCCAATTAGAGAAAGCATTAACCATGTTCCAATCAACACCGACGACAGGATAGTCATCATAATTTGGATGGTCAAAATAATTTCGCGTCATCGGTTCATTGTAGGAATAAGCGAAATCACGCACCCAAACAAATTTGTCAGGGTGAACTTTTACCGTTTTCTTTTTAATGAATTTATTTCTGGCACTTTGACCTTTGTCATGAGCAGCAGCTTGCCAATCATACCATTCGTAAGTATATTTTAACAAATCTATATTCAATTCCTTTTTACCAGCCAATTTGTTGTTGCCTTGGTAATACATATCCTGGAGCTCTTCAGCTTCCCAGTCAATTTCCATGTCCCAATCAATTTCTGGATCCTGTTCTTCGACAGCATCAGGGTCTGCCTCAAGAAAATGTTCTAGTTTTTCATGGGCCATTTTATCCTTTACCCAATGCACAAATTGTCTGTATTCATTATTGGTTATTTCAGTGTCATCCATGAAAAAACCCTGAATAGAAATCTGTTTTGGGCGTTGAACAAAAGTCGCACTAATATCCTGGTCACTTGGACCGATTAAGAGTGTTCCGGATGGCACGTAAACCATTCCATAAGGCTGAATTCCTTTCCAAACGGGGCGGTCTTGCACACCTACTAATTCTCCTGTATCGCTTTTTCCGCAACCTACTATGGCGGCAAGCATCAAAAAGAAAATTCCTTTTTGCATTTGTTTCATGTTTATACTTCGGTTTTCCTACAAAATTTTCTTCTTAAAAAAAGAAGTGGGGCAAAGATAGATTGTTTCGGCGTACTACAAAAACAACTTATTTATTTTAGCACAATTTATTATATGCAACCCAAATTCTTTATACAAACGACGTCTTGACATTCTTATTATAATAAATGCTTGTAAATTATAAATTTCTTGGATTGTAAATAATTGGAGGTAAAATTCCCTTACCTAATTTTTGGTTTATGGTATATCTCACCATTACTTCATGGCTTCCCGTGGTTGCAGTTCTTATTGTAGATAGGGGAATAGTGTAAGTGTAAAAGAATGAAATATTTTCAGCTATTTGAATACCTGCCATCGTCATAAGTCCATCCAGCGTATTGGGACTAAATCCTCTTAAACCAGTTCCTAAGGTGAATTTTTCCCTGATATTTCCCAAGACGTAGCTATCAAGCTGCAAATTTCCCATGACATATCTCATAATGATACCAGGTTGAACAATAACTTGCGTGGTTAATGGGATAAATGCTTTTGAGGAAAAAGTGTAATGTGGTTGTAGTGTTATACCAAAATCACCTTGATTGAGAGATATTGGTAATATGTTTGATGCAGAAAAACCTGTTTCAAAAAAATTTGTTTTTAGATAAACTCCTCCTTCGTAACTGATGCCGCTCAATGCAATTTCCCCATTGGGTAAAAGATTATCCTGATGATTTATACTGGTCGAACTATAACTTCCATCTGGCGTTCGCAATATACCTCCATTTAAGCTATATCGCTGGTTCCCAATACCAAGTCCTATCGATAGGGTACTATTTTTACTTAAATTCCTAGAGAAACTCCAGTTTAGACCAAGGGATACTTGCCTGCTTGCCCCAAATTGGTCTTCCTGAATTTTTAATCCTATACCGCTTCCCAAGGCTGGGATAGGTGCATCTACCAAAAAATAACGGGAGGAAGGATTACCAGGTATTTTTATCCATTGATCTCTGAAGCTTCCCTGTATGGTTATTTTATCGTCTAAACCAGTGTAAGCTGGGTTGTATTGAAAAGGGCTGAAAATGACTAAAGAATACGGGTCTATTTGCTGGCTTACACTTTTGTAGGTCAACAAAGTACAGGTAATAAATATAATATTCTTGAGGTTCATCCTTAAAATTTTCTTCAAAATACAAAAGTTTACTTCTTCATGTATGTGTAAATGTTTTTTTATATAAAATGGTTTTTGTTTTAAGCGGTTAATTAATAATGTTATGTCAGAGTTTATTTCTGAAAAATATTTTTCCTTAAAAGGGTGGAATGCCCGCTTTAAATAAAACGGCGGTTTCTCCCTCCTTTTGTTGCAAATCTATTTGAGTATTGTGTGGAACGAAAAGAGCTTCTCCTGCAGATATGATTAAGGTATCCTCTGCATTAAGACAAATGCTACCATGGAGACATAAAATTATGGATGGACCAGTTGATGGAGCTATGCATAATTCATCACCTTTCTCCAACGTATATTCCTTAAGTTCAAAATCGGAAGAGGGTATGATAAATCTTTTTTCCTTTTGATCAATAATTACAGGTTTTAGAATGCTTGGGAAGGTAGGAAGGAAGTCTAAATGAGCAAGGAGCAGCGGAATATCCATGTATTTGTCAGTTAATCCTCCTCTAAATACATTATCAGAATTGACCATTAATTCGATATTAGAACCTTCAAGATAAGCATGCAGAAGTCCTGAATCCTGAAAAATAGCCTCTCCGGGTTGAAGATGAACGATATTCATTACATATATCGAAAAAATACCTCTATCCAAATGTCCGTCCTCACGCGTAAAATCGTGGAAGGCCTTTTTTGCCCAAAAATCAGGAGAATTTTTATTCAGTGATTCGTCGGGCGTATCAAGTAGCGATTTTCGTAAAGGAGCCAGTATATTATCTATCTCGGTTTGGGGTAACTCCATCCATTTTTGATAGCCTTTTTTAATACCTTCTGTTTTAAAAACGTATGAAAATTCTTTTAATGAAGGTATTTCGTCTAATTGTTCAGCTGCTTTTTCGGCAGGTAAAAATCCGTGTAATAGCCAAAATGGTGACAGGGCGACCATCATTTCAGGTTTTGGGTTCTGATCTTTGAAAACCCTGTCGGGCGCATTTAATGGGATTTGTTTATTATTTTCATCGAGAAAACCCTTAATGGCGGCTTCTTTTGATGGATGGGCCTGAATAGACAGCATTTTGTGAACATCCAAAATTTTCAGTAAAAAGGGTAGGCGACCCCCATCTTTTATATATGTTTTTTCGCCCAAAAGAGAGGACGGATCTAAATCAATGAATTGCCTGAGATTCTCTGTTTTTTGATCGCTATGAATGAGAGGAGAGGTTCCACCAGAGTGATCCCCAAACCAAAGTTCTGCGAAGGGCTTCCTTTCCTTATTGTCTAATGACAATAATTCAGGAAGAAAATGATACCCACCCCAGGCATAATGTTGAACAAAACCTTTTATCTGTTTTATCATGTTGATATTTTTTTCATCCAAATTTGCTATAAATTCGTTAAATTTGCGAAAATTATTTGAATTGGCTAGAATTATTGGCATTGATTATGGATCAAAAAGGGTTGGTATGGCAGTAACCGATCCGTTACAGATTATTTCCTCAAGTCTATGTACGTTGTCCAACGAGAGTTTTTTAGCCTTTTTGACTAATTATATTTTATCTGAAGAAGTAGAAGCCATCGTCATAGGAGAGCCATTTTACCCCGATGGCAAACCAGCACAAACACATGGTGATATTATGCAAATAGGAAAAAAGATACAACAGCTTTTTCCATCTATACCTGTTTTTCTTCAAGATGAAAGATTCAGTTCCGTGGAAGCGAAAGATACTATTCTGGCTAGCGGCATTGGTAAAAAGAAAAGAAGAGATAAGGGGATGGTTGACAGGGTAGCGGCTGCAATTATTTTGGATGCTTTCATGGAAAGGAAAAGAAATGTTTTTTCTAATAATAAACCCATTCCTGCCTTTTTATAAAAATAAATTTATTAGTAACGACTATGATTTTACCTGTATTTGCCTTTGGCCAACCGGTGCTGAACAAAAAAGCTGAACCTATAACAAGAGATTATCCTGAACTCAAAGAAATTATCGAGAATATGTGGGAAACCATGTACGAGGCATCAGGTATTGGATTGGCTGCCCCCCAAATAGGTAAACCGATTAGATTATTTATCGTGGATACCAAGCAGATGAAAGACAAAAAAAAGGAGGAAAGTCAAACAGGAATAAAAGCCGTTTTTATAAATCCGGTGATTATTGAAGAGTTTGGAAATACCTGGTCTTATGAGGAAGGTTGTTTAAGCATACCAGACGTAAGAGGTGAGGTAGAAAGAAAGTCAGGGGTAAAAATCAGTTACCTGGATGAAAATTTTGAACCTAAAGTTGGCGTTTTTGAGGGTATGGAAGCGCGCGTTATTCAGCATGAATACGACCATATTGAGGGTAAACTTTTTGTGGAATATCTGTCACCAGCCCGAAAAATAATTTTACGGGGAAAATTGGAGAATATTAAAAAGGGAAAAGTAAGTTGTGATTATAAAATGAGGTTTGTGGTTAAATAAACGCCTCATTTTCTTCCAAAATCAGCTGGAATTTCTCCCCAAATTTCTGTTTCCCACTTAATAAGTGGATTTTTCCAGGTGTTATTCTTCAGCCAATCTTCAGCTCTTCCAATGGTTTCAAATAATTCAGAAGTTTCCTTATTTCTGACTAAGGTTGTTTTACACGTTTTATTTTTAATCCACTTTAGTGCATTTACTGAATCGGAATAAATGGGTAGGTCGCTGTTATTTTTCTTTAAAAATGCCAACCCATGAACTAAAGCCAGAAATTCTCCTATATTATTTGTGCCAAGACTGTATTTTTTGTGAAAAAGCACTTCTTTAGTATGTGTATCAACGCCTTGATATTCCATGACTCCAGGATTTCCACTACAGGCAGCGTCAACAGAGATACTTGGGGTAATGATATCTGTTTTTTTGGAAATTACTTGCTGTTTTGAACCATGTCCTGCTGAAAAAGCTCTTTCGGCTTCACCCAAAGAAGGGAAACTTTTAAATGCGGCCCCGTCGAACCCATCAACCATCTTTTTACAAATACTCCATTCTTTGTATATTCCAGGTTTCCTTCCTTTCCAGACGACATAATATTTCCCCTTTGTCATATATATTTTTTTTACAAAGGGACAAAAAATTGAGGAAATAATAAAGCTGAACAAATAAATTTAAAAGAATGGTTTTTTTGGCTGACATCTGACTGTTTAAAAATGAAAAGTTTAATATTTGCAAAAAAAAAATAAAAATGGAATTAATTGACACCCACGCCCACCTGTATGACAAGACGTATGACGCTGACAGGTCGGATATGTTACAAAGAGCGAAAGAAGCGGGCGTTACGCTCATATTGATTCCCAATGTAGATATTGAGACTATTCCTCTCATGTTACAGCTCGAAAGGGAAAGCGAAGGATATTGTAAACCTATGATGGGCATACATCCTTGTTCGATTGATGCAACTTATATTGAAAAATTAGATGTAGCGGGTAAATGGTTGGAAAAACACACCTTTTATGGAATAGGTGAAATAGGCCTAGATTTTTTTTGGGACAAAACCTATAAGAGAGAGCAGGAAGAAGCATTTCTTGAGCAATGTAAATGGGCTAAAACGTTGAATTTGCCGGTTAGTATCCATTCTAGAAATGCAACAGATGAGGCAATATATTTACTTGAAAGGGCAAATTTAGGTATTGAAGGTGTTTTTCATTGTTTTTCAGGTAGTGTTGAACAGGCTAAAAGAATAAGAGATTTAGGGTTAAGTATGGGAATTGGAGGTGTTTCAACCTATAAGAATGTAAAAATTGGGGAAGTGATTGAAGAAATAGGATTAGATCATTTTGTGTTTGAAACTGACGCTCCCTACTTATCGCCCGTTCCAAAAAGAGGAAAACGAAATGAATCAGCTTATTTGACCTTTATTTTAGAAAAAATATCAGATGATCTAAAAGTGAGTGCCATAGCCATAAGTGAGGCATTTTCTAATAATTCAAAACGTATTTTTAATAATTGTTTTTGAAAATCTGTTTTTTTTTTGCCTAATTACTTGTTTTCAATTCATGTTTGATTATTTTTGTCACATGCGGAGACAATGTCTAGTATCTTGCTCTAGGGAGAGGTGCTCGAGTGGTTGAAGAGGCACGCCTGGAAAGCGTGTATACCTTTGCGGGTATCGAGGGTTCGAATCCCTCTCTCTCCGCTTTATTTTGTTAAATTTTATTTTGGAAAACAAACGTTAAAAACCTTATTGATTATGCGAAATTTGTTTGTTCTATTGCTTATTCTAGGATTGGCTTCATTCGCCCCGAATAATGCAGTGTTTGCGCAAGACGCTACCGCTACTGAAAGTACTGAACAAGCTGCACCAGCTGAAGAAGCTGCACCAGCTGAAGAGGCTGCACCGGTGGAAGAGGCTGCACCCGTTGCCGCTGAGGAAGCTGTTGCTGAAGTAAGTGGTTACCAATTACTTAAAAAGTATTTCATCGATGGTGACTGGCGTTTCATGAGTATCATTTTATTCCCATTAATTTTGGGTTTGGCTTTCTGTATTGAGCGTGTTATCACGTTAAATATTGCATCGATCAATACCGATAAATTATTAGGTAGAATTAATGATAAGCTGAAAGGAGGCGATGTAAATGGTGCTATGGATGTTTGTAAAGCAACCCCTGGCCCAACAGCAAGTATCCTTTATGAGGGTCTGAAAAACAGACATAATGGACCTGAAGGCGTTGAAAAATCTATCGTTTCTTACGGAAGTGTTCAAATGGGTCTTTTGGAAAATGGTCTTATCTGGATTTCTTTATTTATCGCTCTTGCACCGATGCTTGGATTCATGGGTACGGTAATCGGGATGGTTCAGGCCTTCGACCGTATTGAGCAAGTGGGTGATTTATCTCCTTCTGTAGTTGCTGGTGGTATCAAGGTGGCTCTTTTGACTACGGTATTCGGTCTTATTGTAGCCATTATCCTTCAAATTTTTTATAATTATATCGTTTCTAAAATAGACGGTATCGTTAATAAAATGGAAGATGCTTCTATTGGTCTATTAGATATTATGACCGAAAACAATATTTTCAAAAAATAATTAATTCCACCCTATGTATAAATATCTAGCCAAAAACGGGCAGGCATTAGCCTTCGGTGTAGGAGCTCTGATAACGGTGATTTTCTTTGCTATTGCAGCAGGTGGATTGGAAGAGTTTTCTTCTCTTTCTATAGATGACCAGCGCCAGACTAATATTTTTGACTTTGGTTTAATGGCTTCTATAGCGTTAACTATATTGTCAGTAGTTCTCCTTGTATTGTTTGGTGTTATTCAGGTAGCTTCTAATTTCAAAGAATCTGCAAAGGGTCTTATAGCACTTCTTGTATTAGCAGGTGTTTATTTTACCTCTATAGCTATGGCTCCAGGCGAAGTTACTGGTATTATGGCAGCCACTGTGGAAAAGGTTGGAGGGGTTTCTCCGGGAGCATTGAAGTTCATCGGTGGTTCTATAACAACCTCTATAATTATCTCAGTGATTGCTATCGCAGCCTTTGTGATAAGTGAAATTCGTAACTTCTTCAAATAATCTATTCCATGGCAAAAAAGAATTCCAGAGATAGAATGAGCAATGAAATCAATGCAGGCTCTATGGCCGATATTGCTTTCTTGTTACTAATATTCTTCCTCGTCACTACAACCATTGTAGAGGATAAGGGTATCACTGTAAAATTGCCGCCCTGGTCTGAAGAAGATCCAGATATTACTAAGTTAAAATCAAGAAACGTTTTTACCGTGCTTGTAAATGCCCAAAATGATTTGCTCGTAAGAGGTGAATCAATGGATATTACCTCGCTAAGGGAAAAGACTAAAGAGTTTATCACTAATCCTGCCCAAAGGGAGGATCTTGCGGAAAGACCTACAAAAGCAATTATTACGCTTAAAAATGACAGAGGAACCAATTATGAAACCTATGTTAGTGTGTATAACGAGTTGAAGGCCGCTTATGATGAACTCTGGGACGAGATGTGCCTTAGGAAATATGGCGTTAAGTATAGTGATGATTTACCGCTCGCGTGGAGAAAATCTATAAAGGATGAAATCCCAATGGTATTATCTGAAGCTGAACCTACTAATTTTGGAGAAGAAAAATAATTAGATTCGAGCCTAACCGTTCAATCTCATTTTCCCACTCTTTTGTGGGAACAAAATGATTAACTATGTCTAAGTTTTCAAAAGGAAAAAAGAAATCCTCACCGGGCATTAACACAGCCTCTCTACCCGATATCGTTTTCATGTTGTTGTTCTTCTTCATGGTAGTTACAAAATTGCGTGATTCAGAATTGATGGTGAAAGTTACAACGCCTTTCGCTACACAACTTACCAAACTAGAGGACAAATCTTTAGTAAATTATCTTTATATTGGAAGACCCGTAGAAAAGTATAAAGCTACTTACGGTACTAAACCAAGACTTCAGTTAGGAGATAAATTTGCAAACATTAATGAAATTCCTATCTTTTTGGAGCGTTTTCGCGTGAAAATTGCTGAAGTACAAAGAACCAAAATCACTACTTCTCTAAGAGTAGATGGTCAGGTTACGATGGGTATCGTTCAGGATGTAAAAACTGAACTAAGAAAGGCTAATCAACTAAAAATAAATTACTCAGCTAAGAAAAAACCTGAATAAAATTTTTAGTTTAAAAGTTTTTAAAGCCTTGCATTTTGAATGCAAGGCTTTTTTTGTGTGCCGTATTATGAATTGGGCTAAAGGGTATATTGGGGAAATAGTTCCGCCAGAGGCATTATGGTACATTGTGGAAATCATACCGCCAGGGGCTATTTTAGACAGCCTCTTTTTTTTACCTTAATCTATTTGACTCCTGAACGATTCTTTCGTCTTTTCTAATCCTGAAAATGGCTAATATAGTTGCTAGCAGACCAACAAAAAAACTGATAATCAGAGGTGTATTATCATTGTTTTCAGCGTATTGATCTTTATTTATAAATAGTACAATGATTATCCCTGTTGCATATAATGGTAGAACCAGCCAGGTGGACAAACTTATTTGAAGTTTTCGTTTTTTATAAATGAAAATGATGATTAGACTAACCAAAGCTGCCATGGCAAACGCAAAGTGTTCCCAAATCCCTAACAGATTCATGGATATGAAACCTGCCGATATTGCACCTAACAGCAAAAAAAGGGTCTGAATTCTTTGTATCATTTTACAAATAATTTAAAGATTAATGAATGACTGAGTTGTATAAACTCATAAAAAACCTTGATACAAAGGTAATAGGTTTGTTTTATTCTCTTTGCCTATGTTTAGTTTTAATTTGGTATTTCGTTTCGTTTTTCTTTGTACATTGTTGCTCAGAGAATTCTTCAAAAGTATATTTGCTACTTATTTTAAATAAATGGTTTTTAACATAGCATTTTCTAAGACTGGTGGATTGTGTCATTGTATACTCATCGCATTTGTGTGGTTGACTTCTTTTTTGTCACCTATTTATGGACAAAAGTCACCTTCCTCCACCGAGGACAAAAGAGTAAAGGTTCTCTTTGCAAAAGATTTTCTTATCTCCCAGGAGGGTGATAATAGTATTCAAAAATTAGTAGGTGAGGTTGAGATGAAACAAAAGAATATTCGCATGTATTGCGATTCTGCCATTATACAAAATGAAACCCTTGTGTGGGCTTATGGCAACGTTGTTTTCTGGGAAGGGGATTCCATAAAAGTCTTTTCCAATGCCATGGAATTTAATAGCGATTCGAGCATCGCTAAATTAATAGGAAATATTCAACTCAATAAAAACAAATCAAAACTTTTTACTGATACACTACTGTATGATTTGAATGGAAAATTAGCTACCTATAAGGATGGGGGGATTTTCTATTCAGGCGATACTCAGTTGAGTAGTAAAAAGGGTTCTTATAATACTGAAACTTATTTAGCTGCTTTTAAAGATAGTGTCGTTGTCATTGATTCTGATTTTGCTTTACGTGCCGATACCTTAACTTTTGATACAGATAAGGAAATCATTTATTTTAATGCTCCTACCAGACTAAAAACAGATAGTGCAGAAATCTACACTGAAAGTGGCTTCTATGAAACCGTTTCAGGAAAAGCAGATTTTATACAGAAGGCACAATACAAAAAGGGAGATGAAACTGCTACCGCAGATACCATTAGATTATTGGAAGATCAGAAAAAATATTTACTCCTCGGTCAAGCTAATTTATCAGATTCCTTACACGCGGCAACAGGTGATATTATTATTTTTTCGGAAATTTCTGATCAATTAGATATTTATGGAACAGCTCATTATATTGATTATGAGAAAGACCAAAATATTAGGGCCGATTCCATTCGGTACAATAAAAAGGAAGGTACTTATACAACACGGGGAAGATCCTTAATTATTGATCCTCCTCAATTTTTAGAAGCTGATCAAGTGGATTATCAGGAATCTACAGGTTTCGGTTTGGCCTTCGGAAATATTATTTGGAGAGATACTTCAGAAAATATTACGCTCTATTGCGATTCTTTACTTTATCAAAAAAGTAAAGAATACTTTAAAGCTTTTAATAAAGTTAATGAAAGACCTCTGATGGTGGTTTTACTTGATAATGATTCTCTTTTTCTTAGTGCTAATACCCTTTCTTCTATCAGACCTGATACAACAGGAATGGATTCTACCCGCATATTTGTAGCAAATCAAGAGGTTAGAGTTTTTAAATCTGATTTGCAGGCTGTCTGCGATTCTCTATCCTATAATCCTACAGATAGCTTGATTTCCATGTTCAAAAACCCGGTAGCCTGGACAGATACCAGTCAATTTTCAGCAGATACGCTTATTTTAACGAACGGTAAACAAGGGATTAAAGAAATTAATCTTACAGGAAATAGTATTATTATCAATGAGTTAGATAGTATTTTTTATAACCAGATTCAAGGTAGAACCATCGATGCATTTTTTGTCGATAAAAATCTTGATCTTATGTCAGCAAAAGGAAATGCTGAGGTAGTTTACTACATAAAAGACGAAGATGACGCTTATGTTGGCGTAGATAAAACATCGTGTGGAATGATGAATATTATTTTTGGAGATAACGAAGTGGACAAAATTGTTTTTTATGTAAAGCCTAAAACCCAGGTTTTACCCATGCTGAAAGCAGATCATTTAAAAATAAGATTGAGTGGGTTTAGTTGGAATGAGGAAGCTAAACCAAAGTTTCCATTAGATGTTTTAAACGTTAGACAGCTTATTAAGGCAGCTAATCCACAACCTGACCTAGAATTTCAAAACATAAGAATAAATGAAAATTAAATTTATATTTTTTTTAATGTACTCCTTATTTATACAGGTTTTTTTGACTCAAACGCTGTTTGCAAACCAGGTTCCATCTCAAAATGAAATAGCAAAAGTTAATCAACTTGTGGAAAATAAGAATTTTACAGAAGCTATAGACATCTATGGCGATTGGGTAGCGTTGGGATTTGAAAGTAAATGGATATTTTACAATCTCGGTTTATTGCATGAAAAAGTGGGTGATGTTGGTTATGCGATGTATTACCTGAAAAAAGCAAAGAAAGTAGCTCCTGATGATGTATTGATTAACAATAGAATTGTTTTTTTGCAAGAAAAGATAAAGGACAAGTTTATGATTCCTATTGAAAATCATAGATTCATAGATTTGTTTTTGAAGCCTTGGGATTATTGGAGTTTAAAAGAAGCCGGTATATTTCTTATCATAAGTTTTTGGATATTTTCCTTGTATTTTCTACTTTTTAAGGTGTTTTCTTTGTCCGGGAGATTTAAATTTTATAAACCTGTTCTTTTCATTCAAGTTGGATTAATATGTTTTCTACTTATTCAAGGTACGAGAATTATAGATTTTAATAATAAAAAGGAGGCTATAATTCTAGACGATATTGTAAATATACATGAGGGCGCAGATATATTAAGCCCTAAAATTCAAACAGTACACGCTGGATTGCCTGTACTGTTTGAAGATAAAATAGGAGATTGGATTAAAGTAAGATTATATAACGGCCAGATTGGCTGGTTGAAAAAGAACCAACTGTCTGCTATAATCTAAACTTTAGTTTAATCTTCTTTAGCAGCTTTTGGTTTCTTAGCTGCTTTTGGCTTTGCTGCAACTTCTGCAACAACAGCATCAGCTACAGAAGAAGATTTTGCTGCTTTAGCTTCAGGAGATGATTTGCTTTTACCCTGTGGTACTTCTAAAATGGGTGCTTTAGGATCCAGGATACTAACATACGTTCTGTTATCTTTTTTACGGCGAAATACTACCGTACCATCGATATCAGCATGTAAAGTATAGTCTTTCGATAAGTAAACATTATCACCTGGGTGAAAACGAGTACCGCGCTGTCTCACTAAAATATTACCCGCTCTGGCATATTCACCACCGAATAATTTAACACCTAATCTTTTACTTTTGCTATCCCGTCCATTATCGGAACTACCCGCACCTTTTTTATGTGCCATTTTTTCGTAATTTTAAAGGATTAATAATTACTTTAAAGAAATACCTGTGATTTCAATTTTAGTAAAACACTGGCGGTGACCATTTTTTACTTTGAAACCTTTTCTTCTTTTCTTGCGAAATACAATTACCTTATCTCCTTTTTGTCTGTTTAAGACCGTTGCACTCACTGATGCTCCAGGAAGGGTAGGTTTACCCAATGAAACGGTTCCGTTGTCATCAACCAGGTGTACCTGGTCAAAATTAACAACATCACCATTTTCGTTACTTAGCTGGTGGACATAGATCTTTTGACCTACCTCGACTTTGAATTGTTGACCAGCTATGGTTACAATTGCGAACATGTTATTTCGATTTAGATAATAAAACGCAAATATACAGGTAATTTTATAGATTCAAAGAAATAAAGAGGAATTTTACTGAAGCGTTGGAGAATTAAATGATATCTTCTAGTTGTAATTCAAATTCAAGGAATTGATTATCTCTCTGAATTGATATTCTCATTTTCTTGCCTATTGATCCCCTAAATTTGTTATTTATCATGTCTAATGAAAGTATTCCAGTAGATAGACCATTGATTTTTTTTATCCTATCACCTATTTGTAGTCCACTTTTGAATGCTGGTGTATTTTCAATAATTCTTAAAATGGTAAAAACATTTAAGTTATCCCCTGACGCTCCAATGATGAGGCCACTGCGGTCGTAGGGTCGTTGTTTTACTTTTTTAGGATTCTTGCTTACAATGATATTAGATGTATTATAATCAAAGATGACTTTTGAAAACGCCGATAAAATGTTATTTCCAATAATCCCGTCGCGGGGTGTTATCATTAGAGAATCAAAAAATATGGGTTTTTGTTGAAATTTTGTAATAAGTTCAGGGAAGGATTTTGATGCGAATTGAAAGTTTTTTATTCTCCCTACATATCCTTCTAATTTACCACCAAGCCCCAATCCTATGGGACTATTAAGCATTTTAACCTGAGCGTTTTTTAAGGAATCTATCGAGGTATATAATAATAGGGATAATCCAGCTCCTGTGTCAATTAAATAGTTTAACGTATTGATTTCCTCACCGTATAAATGAGTGGTACAACGAATATATGGCTTGCTCTTTATTAAGGTAAATGGTAAAAAATCAACGTTGTCTTGTTTGATTTTTATTTTATTTTTAAAATAAACGGGACTGAAAAAAGTGACCATTTGTTTTTGGTAGTCTATTTGCAAGGTAAACCGTTTAAGAAAATCGGCGCCTAAAATACCATGAATTTGCAAGCCACTATATTCTTCAAAACGAAAGTAATCTTCTTCTAAAACTAAAATAGAACGATGGGTAGCCTGCAAATCTCCCATTTGTAAAGAAATATTTTTTGACAAATAGGCATACAACTCTTCCTGCATGTCGGCACCATAAAGCGTATATCTTTTTTGATAATCTATATTTAAAAAATCGGCAATTTCTTTTTTGGTAAGAATGGAATATTCTGCCCCGGTATCTAAAATGAAAGTGAGCGGTAGCAGATTATTGAAAAGAACAGAAACGAGAATGAAGTTTCCTTCAAATCGGAAGGGCACTTCCTCTTTTGTAAATGTCCTGTGTTGAGCTAAATCAAATACCTGTCCCGACACTTTATTTGAAGATAACGCCAGGAAAATTCCAATCAATATAGAATGCTTTGTCAAAAAAAAGCCATTTAATTTGCTTAAAAGCATACCCTGTTTTTGTTCGTTTTAAACAATTTATTTACAAAAAAGATGATGTTAGGCAATGGTATTTTTTATTTTCCTGATGTGTTAAAGATTTACCCATTTAAGGTTTGATTTTGTAGATTTGTCAAGGAATAGCCTTTAATATATGAACATGAATGGAATTAACTATATTATTACAATTTTAGGGGCAATAAGTTGTTTGTTATCCTGCGAGGTAGATGAATCTCTGTATCTCGAAAAGGTATCTAATCCGGCACACCTGCACAAAGCACAGAAAATGCTTACAGATGTTATGGTGCACGACATTTTTTCACCCCCTGTTGCAAGTAGAATCTATGTTTATTCCAGTATTGCTGCTTATGAAACCATGGTGTCAGGTAATCCCGGTTTTATTTCACTGGCCGGACAAATAACGGACTTAGATAAAATTCCATCGCCCAATAAAGGACATCAGATTTGTTTTCCAGTTGCTGCCGTTCATGCTTACGTAACGGTAGGTACAAGGCTCATATTTTCTGAAGATAAAATGGACGATTTTATATCGGAAATGCATAAAACCTATAAAGAAGCAGGGGTTCCTCAAGTTGTTTTAAATCAATCAAAAAAATATGGAGAAGAAGTAGCTAACCATATCATAGCTTGGGCTGATAAAGATAATTATAAGCAGACCAGGACATTCCCCAAATATTCAATAGACGAGGATCCTACGCGCTGGCAGCCTACACCCCCGGCTTATATGGACGCTGTAGAGCCAAGCTGGAATAAAATTCGCCCTTTTATCATGGAAAGGGCAGATCAATTTGCTCCTCCTCCACCTACGCCGTTTAGCTCAGATGTAAACAGTCAGTTTTACAAAGAAGCTATGGAGGTTTATAATTTAGGTAATGATTCAATTTCGGTGGAGGAAAAAAAGAACATAGCCAGCTTTTGGGATTGTAATCCATTCGTAAGTCATTTTTCCGGACACGTCATGTTCGCCACCAAGAAAATTTCTCCAGGGGGACATTGGATTGGCATTACCAAATTAGCTGCCGTAAAAGCAAAATTAAATTTTATACAAACGGCGGAAGCTTATGCCTGGGTTTCTATAGGATTGGCCGATGCCTTCATTTCTTGTTGGGATGAGAAATATAGATCAGAACTCATCAGACCTGAAACATACATTAATAAGTATATTGACGATAAATGGATGCCCACCCTTCAAACGCCTCCTTTTCCTGAATATACAAGTGGACATAGTGTAGCTTCTGCTACTACTGCGGAAATTTTAACTCATTTATTTGGAGAGGATTTTGAATTTGAAGATACGGTTGAAAAAGAGTTTGGCCTGCCAACCAGGAAGTATCAATCGTTTAAACAGGCGGCCTCAGAAGCAGCCATGAGTCGATTATGGGGTGGTATCCACTATATGCCAGCTATAGTAAATGGTTCCCGGCAAGGGAGTAACCTGGGTTCATTTATTGTTAAAACCCTAAAAACCCAAAAGTAATGGCATTATTGAAAAAATACATTTGGGTACTTCTTGGGCCTGTTTCATTTTTAATAATGAGTTTCCTGCCCGTCCCAAAAGGAATCACTCCAGAGGCATGGAAGGTACTGGCGATGGCCTCGTTAATGTTGATTTGGTGGATTTCGGAGGCGGTACCCATTGCGGTTACTTCTCTTTTACCCTTAGTCTTGCTCCCTTCTATGGGGGTCGCAAAATTAGAGGCAGCTGCAGCACCCTATGCCAATCCGGTAGTATATTTATTTATGGGTGGGTTTGTCATTGCACTGGCCATGGAAAAGTGGGAGCTGCATAAACGTATTGCGCTTTTTATAGTGAATCTGTCAGGTACCCATGCCAATGGAATTATTGGTGGATTTATGCTGGCAACGGCCTCTATAAGTATGTGGATTAGTAATACCGCCACAGCTATCATGATGTTGCCCATAGGATTGTCGATTATTACGTTAATGCAAAATCAAATTATTGCTAATAAGGAAAATGAAAAGGGTCTTCGAAATTTTGCCATAGCAATGATGTTAGCTATAGCCAGTGGGGCAAATATTGGAGGTTCAGCAACCATCATCGGAACTCCACCAAATGTTGTTTTTGCTGGTTATATGAGGGAAAACTTTAATCTGGAAGTCACTTTTTTAACCTGGATGATGATTGGTTTGCCATTCGCTTTCATTTTATTGATTTTTGCCTACTTTGTTATTGTTAAAGTTTTATTTCCAAATAATCTGGGCGATTTTGGTGGAGCAAAAGAAATCATTAGTAACGAAATTAAAAGTTTGGGCCCCATGTCAATGGGAGAAAAATTAACCTTATTTGTTTTCGTTTCCACTGCTTTATCCTGGATATTCAGACTACAATTAGATGCCATTTTCCCCGCTCTGAAGTTGTCCGACACGACCATTGCACTTATTGCGGCTATTTCGCTTTTTATTATTCCTGTAAGTGTAAAAAAAAAGGAGTTTCTTCTCAACTGGTCTGATACGGAGAAACTGCCTTGGGGTATTTTACTGCTTTTTGGAGGAGGTCTTAGTCTTGCGGACGCTTTGGCCAGTACGGGCATTATCAATGTAATTGGAGAACAATTTAATGGAATGGATACCGCTGGCTGGGTTTTTATTTTGGGTCTTACCACCGTTTCTTTATTTCTCACCGAAGTGATGTCAAACGTTGCTTTAGTGACTATATTTCTGCCTGTTGTCGGTGCAATCGCTGTTGGCGCTGGTATTCCACCTATACAATTATGTATTCCAGTAACCATTGCTGCCAGTTGCGCTTTTATGTTTCCTATGTCAACACCACCTAATGCCATTGTTTTTGCCAGTGGTCGCATCAGCATTGGTCAAATGGCGAAGGCAGGTTTTATTTTGAATTTATTGACCATTTTAGTCATCGCTTTTTTAGTGAAATTTCTTTTCCCTTTCGTTCTTGGAAATTAAAATAGTTGAGTATGAATATTTCCATAAAGGAAATCAAACAAGTTGTTAAAGATGTAATAGCTGAAATTCAAGCCATTAGAAATCACTTACATCAATATCCCGAATCATCTTTCAAAGAGTTTAATACGTCTGCTTTTATTGCGGAGAAGTTAAATGAATGGGGTATTTCCCCCATAACAAGTATGGCTACAACTGGTCTTGTGGTGGTGATAGAGGGTAATAATCCTTCTCTTCGCACCGTCGCTTTGAGAGCTGATATGGATGCTTTACCTATAAATGAATTGAATGATGTTCCGTATAAATCTGTAAACGAAGGATTTATGCATGCTTGTGGACATGACGTTCATACCGCTTGCTTACTTGGTGCGGTTAAAGTGCTTCACCAACTCAGACATACCTTTAATGGTTCAGTTAAAGCTATTTTTCAACCTGGAGAAGAGCTCTTACCCGGTGGAGCTTCCCTTATGATTGCCGCGGGTGCTTTGAAAAATCCTGAGGTAAATGTTATTTTCGGTCAACATGTTTTTCCTGATCTTCCTGTCGGAAAAGTTGGTTTTAGATCGGGTCAGTATATGGCTTCCTGTGATGAGATTTATATGACCATAAAAGGGGTAGGAGGTCACGGTGCCATACCACATCGCTGTGTTGATCCTATTTTAATAAGTGCTCATCTTATTATTGCCTTGCAACAAGTGGTGAGTAGAACGATAAATCCAATTATTCCAGCAGTACTTACTATTGGAAAAATTGAATCTGTCGGTGGAGCAACCAATGTTATTCCTGATCAGGTTCTGTTAAAAGGTACTTTCCGCACCTTAGATGAAGGAGAAAGATTTGCCGCCCATGAAAAAATCAGGAAAATTGCCTTCTCTATCGTTGAAGGAATGGGTGGGGAACTAGACTTAAGGCTGGAAGTGGGTTATCCTGCCCTTGTTAATGATGCAGAGGTGACAGATTTAGCTAAAAGAGCAGCTATAGCGTTTTTAGGCGCCGAAAATGTGGTCGATATTCCTATTCGTATGACTGCAGAAGATTTTTCTTACTACAGTCAGGTTATTCCAAGCTGTTTTTATCGATTAGGTACTTCCTCGCCAGATGGAAAATTTAACCATCCAGTTCATACGCCTTATTTCGATATTGATAAAGATGCTTTGGAAATAGGTGTCGGTCTTTTCGTTTGGATTGCTTTTAATAATCTCGACCGAGCTCTGGAAAATGAATAAAAAATGGAGGGTTGCAAGTTTTCAACTCCACAGAGATATTTATTCGACAGTTAAAGGTTTTTTATCCATCATGATTTTCTCGATAGGGGACATTAAATCCGTGTCATTCACATTGTTTGCTGTCAGTGTGAATGGAAATGCTTTCAAGTAGGTGTCTGATATTCTTAATCTCATAAAGGAATCAAAGCCATATAAATGATATTTACTAATAACATATTTAATAAAAATGTAATATGTATAATATATTATATATATTTGTAATATGAATAAGTAATATGTAAATTATTGAAGGCTATGGCAACTATACTACTAATTGACGACGAGGCAAGTATTCGCAGGACATTAAAAGAAATTTTGGAATTTGAAAAATATCAAGTTCTTGAGGCTCCCGATGGATTTTCTGCCATAGATATTTTTAAAAAATCAGCTGTTGACATAGTTCTTTTAGACATTAAAATGCCTAAAATGGATGGCCTGGAAGTTTTGGATTTTCTCCAGGAAATTAATCCGGAAGTACCTGTTATCATGATCTCTGGTCATGGTAATATTGATACGGCGGTTGAGGCTGTCAAAAAAGGGGCCTTTGACTATATTTCTAAACCACCTGATTTAAACAGATTATTGATTACCCTCCGAAATGCACAGGAGAGACATTCCTTGGTAGTAGAAACAAAATCTCTAAAGAGGAAGATTTCAAGGGCTGGTTTACAGGACATCATCGGCGATTGTCCACAAATTATAGCGGTAAAAGAAACCATACAGCAAATAGCTCCATCCGAGGCCAGAGTACTCATTACTGGGCCAAATGGTTCTGGTAAAGAATTGGTTGCCAAATGGATACATGAAGGGAGCCAAAGAAATAATGCCGCATTAATTGAAGTAAATTGTGCTGCCATCCCTTCAGAGTTGATAGAGAGCGAGTTGTTTGGACACGAGAAGGGATCTTTTACTTCGGCACACAAGCAAAAATTGGGGAAATTTGAACAAGCACACGGTGGAACACTTTTTCTGGATGAGATTGGAGATATGAGTTTATCTGCTCAAGCAAAGGTATTGAGAGTACTACAAGAAAATACACTTTCCAGAGTTGGAGGTGAAAAGGATATTAAGGTAGATGTTAGAATCATTGCCGCAACAAACAAGGATTTACATGAGGAAATTGCGGCAGGACGGTTTAGAGAGGATTTATATCATCGGTTAGCTGTTATTGTATTGCCTGTGCCAGCACTGTGCAATAGGAGAGAGGACATTCCCGCTTTAATAGATCATTTCATAAAAATTGTTTGTAAAGAATATGGCATTCCATGTAAAAAAATAGAAATGGATGCGGTGAATACTTTGACAAAGCTTCCCTGGACTGGAAACATTAGGGAACTTCGAAATGTAATTGAAAGGCTTATTATATTAAGTCAACATAAAATTACGCTATCTGAGGTAGAAAAATATGTTATTCCTGTTTCATTTTCAAGGGTAAAAAATCAAAACTGGTTGAATACATTTACTTCTGCAGAGGAGGCTCACCGATATATAGATAAACATTTTCAATGGAGCGTAAAAGAATATTCTGTTTAAACTTAGCTTGCTTTCATGTTGTTATACCTAGTTGTAAACTTAAAAAAATATAACATGACAACAACTCAGGATGAAAATGAAAATAAAAGGTTAAAACAATACGAAGAATCCATAAAAGCGGAAAATTCGTGGACTATGTTTAAGGTTCTTTCAGAATTTGTAGAAGGATTCGATCGATTAAACAAGGTTGGACCTTGTGTTTCTATCTTTGGTTCCGCCAGAACAAAACCAGATCACCCAAATTATAAATTAGCAGAAGTTATCGCTAAAAGGTTGACAGATGAAGGATTTGGTGTTATTACCGGCGGCGGTCCGGGTATAATGGAAGCGGGTAATAAGGGTGCTTATGAAAATGGGGGAATTTCGGTTGGATTAAATATTGATCTTCCTTTTGAACAAAATAACAATCCGTACATCGATCATGATAAAAACATAGACTTTCGCTTTTTCTTTGTCAGAAAGGTTATGTTCGTTAAATATGCTCAGGCTTTTGTTGTTCTACCAGGTGGATTTGGAACTCTCGATGAATTATTTGAGGTGTTAACCCTTGTTCAGACTAAAAAAATAGTTCCCGTACCTGTTATTTTGGTAGGTCGATCTTATTGGACCGGGTTGAAGGACTGGATAACCTCGGTGATGCTTGAAAAAGCAAATAATATTAATGCGGCTGATTTGGACCTAATTCCTATTGTAGATGAACCAGATGAGATTATGCAGATAATCAATGAATTTTATGCCGAAAAAGGAAAATTAGGATTCAAATATCGAATGGATCAGCGTTAAAAGTTCAATATTAACTGCCACGCCAATAATGGTGTGGCAGCTAATGTCAGGGAATTATTTCGATACCAAAGTCCGATACTAATCCAATGAGACCAGAGGTGGAAAACTTAGCCTTTTTTATCTGGTTTTTTAAAGGGTTAATATGATAATTTATGGCTTTAGTAAAATCGGCGCCTTGCAGGTTAGATTGGTCAAATGTGCCGTCTAAAAAATCGCAGCCATCAAAAACTGCGTTTATAGCAGTTACTTCAGTGAAATCAGATTCTTTTAGATCGCAATCTTTAAAATGAATATTTTCAAGATTCATTCCAAAAAAGGAGGTATAATGCATTTGGCAGGTATCAAAGTTCATTTCCAACATAAATGAAGGGCAAAATTCAAAATGAATGCCATTTAATTTACAGGTATTAAAAGTTACTCCTTTTAAAGCAGTGGTTTTTAAAGAGACATTATTTAAATCGCAATGAGAAAATGTACAGTCAATAAAAATGGTTTTATCAAATGGAACGGTGGATAAGATGCAGCCATCGAACATACATTTTTCGTATTCATTTCCCGAAAGCAAAAAATCATTTATTTCAGCCTGCGTAAAAGTTTTATCAAAAAAAAATTCCTTCATTTTATTTTTTCAAGGTTATCAGATAGGAAATCAAATCCCTTAACTGAGATTTATCCAATACATCTTTCATACTCATCATACCTGAGGGAAGCATTTCCATTTCTTTAATGGCAGCCCTTTTTATAATTCTGGGAGGATTGTTTCCTATTTTTAGGGTCAGTTCCGAAGTAGTTTCAGCGCTAACTATACCTGATAATTCTTCACCATCCTTCAGTGACAGTATAACGACGCCATAACCTGGAGAAATACTGGCATTGGGATTAATTACAGACGTTAGTAATTCCTCTCTACTTAAGCGATCAGCAATGTGTTCCAATGGTGGACCTACCATGCCCCCTTTACCATTAACAGCATGACAACGAAGACATTGAGCTGCTTCATTTCTTATAAACAACTCTTTTCCTTTTTCAGCATTGCCACCAAACAACGTAGCTTGGTAAGCGAGTAAATCATTATTACGCCACTTTTTTTGTTGATTGGTAAGTTTAGTTTTAAGGGACGAAAAAGTACTTGTTTCAATGGCATTATAAACGTCTAAATGAAGCGCAGGATCTAAGGTATTTTTGAGGGCCAATTGGAGATATTTAGATAATATTTCCTCCGCCTTGTTATGCGTCATTGCCCCTAATGCAGCAATGGCATTCTGTTTTTCGCCAATATTAGTTTGTCTATCAATGAGCTTTTCAAGCATTTGTGCTTGTTTAACAGGGGGAAAGTTAACTTTATTAATATTTGCCAACGCAATTCGTCTTAATGTGGACAGATTATCAGATAAAGCCAGCGAAACTGCATCTGCCAAATATTTACTGTTCATCTCAAGTAGCGCATGTAACGCTTCCTGTCTGGCGTATTTATTAGATTCATTCTTTTTCAGGATATTAAATATAAATTCTTCTCCTTTTTGGTATTTTAATCGACCTGCCGCTTTTATCATTGCCGCACCAAAAGGGTGGTATGCGTCTTTTTTTAAGGAATTTAAGATGGGTTCAAAGGCAAGGTGTGCGTCATCGAGTTTATGACTTTGGTTTATTTGGGGTCTGTAATAATTATCAACTCTATCTAAAACAGGTGGTTTTGTCCAATAACCGAGTGCCCATAAAGCGTCAAGTCGCATTGGATCATTATTTTTAGTGTTCAAGATAAACTGGCTTAATCTTTGCGCACATTCTTTGGAGCCAGTTCTCAGATTTGCATTAATTACCCTACGTAAAAATACTTCACTTTGGCAAGACGAACGATTGAGTGTGGCTGCCAGAAAAGGGATAGCTTCGGGAATAGATAAATCGTCATTAATGGCACGGGCAACTTCCTCCAGGACCATTTGGTTTTCATCATTCAAAAAGGCAGTAATTCCAGGGCTTTTAAGCATTCTAAGAGCTACGACGCCACCAATACGAACATATTCGGAAGGATGATTAAACAATTGTATGATTTCCTTCTCTGCCTTTATTTTTGAGAGGGCATAGATTATGGTGTGTCTTAAATGGGGATCATTTTCTTTTGTTTCAGCCAGTAACTTAACTAATAAAGGGAGTTCTTTTTTTGACCCTACTTTCCCTAAAGCCTCAATGGCTCTGGCTTGTACGTGGGCATCTTTATCGAAAATGAGTTTCCTTAGACCTATTAATGAGGGTTTATAACTTGCTTCACCTAATATTTTAGCGGTTTGAGCCCTTACTTGTGCAGAAGGATCAGCTAACAAGGGAAGCATATTTTTCATTAAATGATAATCTTTTCTACCTAATTGTCCGAGTCCCCAGATACTATGTAAACGACCTAAAAGATTAGCCTTTTTATTCTTAGCCAGGGCTAATAAATCCTTTGATTTTTTTTGTTTTACGAGTTCAAACTGGGCTGCTAAACGTATTCTTTGGTCTCCAAAGCTTAACCATTCTATTAATTGTGGAATAGACTGATTTGACATTCCCTGAGCAAGGATGCGCTGTGTTTTTAATCTGAGCGGATGTTTCTGGTCTTTAACATCCAATACCCAGATCCGGCCTTCCGTTTTTTTATCGTAACTATCTTTCCAATCATTGATAAAAAGAGATCCATTGGGAGCAAAAGCCATTCCTGTAGGAACAATACCGCCAACGAGATCCACTTCCTTTTCCAGAGAAAAGGACGAACCCTTTGGCTTTAAGGTAAATGCCAAAATTTTTGAATTGGCAGAAGAACCTGTAAAAAAGGAGGCAAAAAAATGATTCTCCCAATTTGTACCTAAGGCAGATCCGGGATTAAATTTTAGTCCGGCGGGACCATCATAAGCCAATGCAATGGGTGGAAGAAGATAGGCCGCCTGTCCGGGAAAATGGGGTAAGCTCAATTTCTCGTCCATCCAGACTTTATATTTCTCATTAGGTTGATCATATTTCCCATACTGCCAGTTGAGTCTCCAGCCAGTATCGGAACCTTCCAGGATATGAACATATCTTTCATTTTCGCCCGGATGATCACCATCGTTATCAACACTTATAAGATTTCCAAAGGCGTCAAAAGCAATTTCATGGGTATTTCTCAGACCATGGGCAAATACCTCGAAATTAGAACCATCCGGGTCGCATCTCATGACAGCCCCTTCGTTTGGATAGTGCCATCTTTTTCCATCTGGCCCTGTAACATCCAAACCATGATCACCAATGGACCAGTATAATTTTCCGTCAACTCCGATGGTCAAACCGGACATATCATGACCGGCAAAGCCAATGTGAGTTCCAAAACCTTTTGCCAGAGAGGTAATCTTATCTCCTTTAAAATCTTTATTAGCATCGGAAACTTCCCAAAGACTTGGGTTTGCGGTAACATACATTTTTCCATCATGAGCTAAAACGCCACCAGCAACCCCACCTAAAAGATCATTGAATCCCTCTGCAAATGTCTGAGAATGATCAGCCTGACCATCATTATCTTCGTCCCAAATACGCCGTATGCTCTCCTTTTGTACCTCAAGATCGCGGAAATCCCGACGCCCGTCTTCATTGAAATCTTCCAGCCATTCATTTTTTTCAGAATATTCAGGAGAAAGGACTTTTAAATAAAAGCGGGTCTTATCGGCAGCGGTTTGAAGTGCCAGGTCTTCTATCATCCAGTCCCAGTGTTCCCTGATATCTAAATAAGAACTTTTTCTGCGTGAAGTTTGAGAAACATAAGCATTACCCTGATTATCGATGCTTATGGCCACAGCATTGGCTAAAAGTGGGCCTGGAGCCCATAATTTCAAGGTCAAACTGGTGTCAGTGGACGGAGAAACAGTGGTCAATTCTTGTATAAAGTCATCTGAACTGGCTTTAAATAATTCATTTTCTGGGGTAGTAACCTTATTACAGGATGCTAAAATGAATAAGATCAAGCATTGAAAAAAAGTCGAATATTTCATTTTAAAATTAAGTTAGTAGTCTAAGGCAGAAAGGTTTATAGCTGATTTATCCAATTCAATATCAGGTGTTTGTATCGATTTGTAAACCATGCCGTGGAGTAATCGTCTGGTATAAAGTCGGGTCAATAAACCATTTCTCATGGTTGGAAAAGTGCGATTACTTAAAAAAACAAATATCAAATCCTCTTTTGGGTCACTCCAAATCACTGGACCAGTAAATCCGGTATGACCAAATGTTTGATAGGAAGCTTTAGAAGACATGTGGGTTGTGGGCGCATTAGGCTGTTGCATGTCCCAGCCAATGCCCCTACGAATACTCTTTGGATGGTGGCTGGTAAATTTTTGTATCGTTTCAGGTTTGAAAAAAGTCATTCCACCGTATTCTCCTTTAAATAATATAACCTGCAAGAGAATAGCTAAATCATGGGCATTTGAAAATAAACCGGCATGACCACTTACACCTCCCAACATCGCCGATCCCATGTCATGAACATAACCATGTAACTTTTGCCCTCTAAAATAATTATCTACCTCTGTTGGCGCCACTTTGGTTAAATCGGCCCATTTCCAGGGATTGAACCCAGTGGAAGTTAGACCCAAGGGCTCATAAAAATATTCCTTTACATATTCATCTAAAAATTTTCCTGTAGTTGTTTTTACCATTTCTGCCAGCAAATAAAAACCCAAATCACTATACTGGTATCTGTTAGGTTTATCGAGGGCAGATTTATAAATATCATTTAACAAGGAATCTCTAAAATCTGTGCGCAGATAAATACTTTCTGTTACTGGAATGGAAAATTCGGGGGAAGGTTTGGATTGGTAATAATTTTCATTGAGAACGGGTGGCTTTTTTGAAATAAGAGTTCTTTCGAAAAAGGGAATCCAGTTTTGAAGTCCAGCACGATGGGCCATTATATCGGCTATCGTCAAATCTTTTTTATTGGTTTCCAATAAAGCGGGTAAATAGAGGCTTAAAGGTTTTTCAATATCAATAAGGCCTTGTTCCTGCATTCTCATAATAGCCAGGGTAGTAGCTGCCACTTTAGTGATAGAGGCAAGATCGTAAATATCATCAATTTCTACTGGTTTATTATTGGTATAGTCTTGATTTCCAAAGGCTTCTTCGTAAATAATGTCACCATTCTTGGCTACTAATACTACGCCGCCTGGGGTAGCACCTACTTCAATGGCTTGTTGGATGATATTTTTTAAATGCCCAAGGGTATCTGCACTCATTCTATGAATTTCCGGAGAAGAGTATCCCATTCGCATGCCTCCCTTTGTAATGATTCCGTCTCCAAAATGCATATTTTTGGTTACAGATACTGGTAGTTTTCCCTTTAATGCAAATACACCAAAAAGAGCTTGGGCGGTAAGATCTTGGGTTAAACTATCTGCTTCGTAAGCTGAGATAAGAACAGGTATATTTTCGAAATGAATAAGGCTGTAAGGGGAACCAAAAACGACAAGAATTAGCTTTGTTTTTTCGTTGAGGCGTTTTAAAAAATTTAATTCTGACTGAGTAAAGCCAAAATTTTTGGCTGAAAAGGCATTCATATCATGCAATCCAACAATAACACATTCCTTGGCAGATAATTTTGCAAGTAAGGCATTTTGTTGTTCCGTGGATATTTCTTTGCCAACCTGAAATGACTCAATTTTCCCATAGGAAAGTAATCTTTTTTGGAAAGGGGTAATATATTCTGCACCAATGCTAAGACTAGCTAAAGACAGCGTATCAATCCTTTTTATGGGTAGAAAATTCTTTTCATTTTTCACTAAGGTGATGGCCTCCTTTATGAGTTGTGCACGGTTCGTTAAAGCAGAAGGCTTATGGAGATCTTTATAAACGCCTTCTAAAGAAAGCGGTTTAAAGGTGTGCAAGCCCACTTTATACTTAGCCGATAGGACTCTTTTGACGCTGGCATCTATTTGAGCTGTATCAATCGTACCATCTAAGAGGTATTTTTCAATGGTAGTAATGGCTGCAAGTACATCTTCAGGTAAAAGTAACACGTCATTTCCTGCAAGAATGGCTTCCGCTTCCGTTTGTCCTTTTTCAAAATGCTTGGTCACACCTTTCATTTCTAAAGCATCGGTAAAAATGAGTCCATTGAAACTCATTTGTTCTCTGGCAATACCTGTAACCATTGATTTTGATAGTGTTGAAGGTCTGTTAGGTCTGTCATCCAAGGCGGGAACATTTAAATGCCCGACCATAAAACTAGCTATTCCTTGTTTAGCCAATGCCTGAAAAGGATATAATTCAATACTATCTAATCTTGATCTATTGTGAGGAATGATGGGTAAATCATAATGTGAATCGACATTGGTGTCGCCATGCCCCGGGAAATGTTTAGCACAGGCGAGGATACCCTCTTCTTGCATGCCTTTCATATAGGCTATACATTTTTGCGTAACATTTTCACGGTCTTCTCCAAAAGAACGTGTATTTATGACTGGATTGGCTGCATTATTATTCACATCAGCTACGGGAGCAAAATTAACATGTACACCGACCCTTTTCATCTGTATGCCAATTTCCCGACCCATTTTGTAGATCAATTCGTTGTTTTGAATGGCTCCCAACATCAATGCTCTTGGAAAGGACATGGTTTCTTTTAATCTCATGCCCAGGCTCCACTCACCGTCAATTCCAACCAATAAGGGTACTTTCGAGATACTTTGATATTGGTTAACCAATGAAATTTGTTTCGTTGGGGTACCTTGAAAAAAACAAAGTCCACCCACTTCATATTTTTTAATAAGCTCCTCCACTTGCGCAATATGATCGGCTCCTTTATCGGAATGAGCGCGGATCATAATAAGCTGTGCTATTTTTTGTTTGACTGTTAATTGTTGAAAAATGGAATCTACCCATTGTTTCTCCGCTGCATTTTTAGCACTTTCTGGCAGTTGAGCAACCACCTTTGGGCAACCAAAACAAAGGATTAAAAGAAAAAACAATAATGAAGCTTTTGATAAATGCAGCATTTCTTAATAATTTTATCAATGAATTAATTTCTGTTAGACATTCTTTCCATAACCGTGGAATCAATACTTACTGCCTTTTGATAAAACAGAGCACCGTTTTTAGGGTCTCCTGCCTGATAGTACGCAGTGCCCAAATTGAACCAGGCATCGGATAAATCAGGCTTTATTTGGGCGGCACGCTGAAAATAGGAGATGGCCTCCAACTTGTTCCCACTAAAACCAAAGGCAATGCCCGCCAGTCGGTGTGCCTCATAATCTTCGGGGAGCAGCGCAGCAGCTTCTTTTAAATACTTAGTAGCTTTTTGTAAGTCCCCCAACGTTTCACCGGCTATTCTACCACCATCTCTGTAAGCAAGACCCATATTTTTACTTGCATCGGCATATTCAGGATCAAGGACTAAGGCTTGTTTAAAAGCCTGTATTGCCTGGTCGAAATTATTGAGATAATAAAACGCATTTCCCAAAAGTAACCAGGCATTTTTATAGGTTGGATGAATAGTTACCGCCTTTTGCAGATGACCCACCGCCTCCGTTCTATATCTGATGGCAGTGATTGAATCTACTTTCAATGCCTGTGCCAGTAATTCTCCACCTGCAGCATTTCTAACTTTGGCGGATTCGGCAGAATTTTTCGCATCCGTCGTAAATAAGGTGAAATTATCTTTCCACACTGGATTTCTTAACCAGGTCAAACTGGCATATAGAACGATGATGGAGATGGTAAACGTATTTTTTAAAGTCTGATTATTTACTTTTGATAATAAATAGCCTGCCATTAGTGTATAACCTAAAGAAGGAGCAAATAAAAGTCGTTCCGCCATATTTGTTCCTATGGGAAAAAGGATATTACTGACAAGAGAGAGATTTATTAGGTAAATACTCAATCCGAAGGAAAGTATATTTTTTGATTTTAATCCCTTCAGTGCATAAAAAATCATGATTGCATACAAAACGACCGATAATATGGAACCAAAATGGTCAAAAGTAATGATGGGAATGTGCCGAGGATAATAATCGTGTGTCAGGTTAAATGGAAAGAACAAAAGCCAGACATACAGGCCTAAGGTATAGGCGATGGTTGCTGCTTTTTCTGCAAAATTAAAAGGAATATAAACACCGTTTTGCCACTTTAAAAAAGGATTATTCATGAGTTCGAAAGATCCTTCGCCAAAATCAGACCCTAAAACGGCATTTCTTAGCACCAAAAAGAGCATGGTTACTAATAAATAGGGTAGAGTATGCAGTGTTATATTTTTTAAAGTAACTGATTTTCCACCAAAATAATAGATGCTAAGAGGTATGATAGCCAGGAAGGTAATGGCACTTTCTTTAGATAATAATCCAAGAAACAGACAAAAGGCGCCAGGCAAATGCCATATTGATTTTTTAGATTTGAAGGCAACAAAGGCAAAATATAGGGCCATCAAACTTCCCAGGAAAGCCAAAATCTCGTCTCTTCCCTTGATATTTGCTACAACCTCCGTGTGAATTGGATGTGCTGCGAAAATGAAAGCAGTAAAAAGAGATATGATTGCTCCATTGGGTATTTGTTGGAGTATTTCATTTAACACATAGAAAACAAGATAACCACAAAGAGCGAATAGTAAGGCATTGACAATATGGCTGACGAATGGAGAAGCACCAAATATGGAAATTTCTACAGCAAAAGTAGCGAGGGATAAAGGGCGGTATCGTCCACCAGCGACTAATTTAGATTTTCCCTCTTCTTTGAAAAATCCATAAAAGGTGTCATAAGAAAAAATTCCTTTTAAGCCGGCAAGGCCGTCTTGTGTATATTGATTATCGGTAATGACAATAGCATCGTCCAGAGCGTAGTCATGCGTTATGGTATTGGCATAAATAAGGAAGCCAAACAAGAATAAAAGTTTTGGTAAAAAGGGAGAAAAGGTGGTCTTGTTCTGTGGGCTCATGGTGTGAATCAAATGTTAAAAATTGAAAATATCATTTATCTCGAAGATGTGCAAATTTTTAGTTAATACTTATAAAAAAAAAGGTGAAATGATTAAATATTGGGGAATAACCCTTAAAATGTGTTAAGTTTTAACTTATTTAGTTTTTTGTTTTTGTTTCTATAACCATTTTGTCATTTTAAAACTAAGCAACTATATGATTATCAAAGACTTGATTTTAAGTAGGTGGATATATCCTCTACTTAAAAATGAAAAAGTCACTGGTTTTTTTGCGTTTATGTTAATAGGCAGTGGCCTGTTCGCGCAGTCAGGAATTCCTGAATTAATGCCAGTTACTCAAACTTATGTCCTTCAAAATGTACAGATTGTTGTCCGGCCCGGACAAATAATTTCAGGCGGAACGGTCATCATTCAGGATGGACTCATTCAGGCAGCAGGTAAAGACATTGCTATTCCAGCGCATGCAAGGAAAATCAAAGCGGATTCTATGTTTGTTTATGCCGGATTTATAGAAGGGCTTTCCCAGTCAGGAATTCCCCGACCAGAATCGGCAGCAGGAGCATCCGGCCCGAGAACGCCGGGCGGACAAGGGCAACAACGTCCCAGAGTATCTGATCCGTGGAATCCTACCTATGAGGAATCAGGAATCACTCCTTATGTGAGGGTTCGCGATG
The DNA here is from genome assembly GCA_030728245.1 of Saprospiraceae bacterium. Lineage (GTDB taxonomy): Bacteria > Bacteroidota > Bacteroidia > Chitinophagales > Saprospiraceae > BJGN01. The sequence goes on from JANQZX010000072.1 coordinate 53,925, forward strand.
TTTTTAAGTCAGATGATAAATCACTGGAGGAAATGAGAAAATTAGGATTTACCGCAGCTCAGGTTTATCCTATTGGAAGAATGTTACCAGGACAAGCTTCTCTTGTTTCATTGGGCATTGGTAAAAATGCGGATGAACTATTGTTGAAGGAAAATACGGCTTTGGTTGCCAGTTTTAGTCCTGCTTCTGGTGCTTTCCCAAGTACAATTATTGGTGTAATGTCCAGATTTAGAGAATTATACAAGAATGCTATCAGATTGCAAGATTACCAAAAAAGCTATGGATCTAATCCAGTCAATGTTAATCGTCCGATGGCAGATAAATGTCTTGAATCGTTCTTTCCTGTATTGGATGGTAAAATACCTTTCATTTTTCAGGCTCCTGATATGAAATCTGTTTACAGAGTGCAGGCACTTAAAAATGAATTGAAATTTGCTGTTCATTATGCGGATGTTAAAGAAGGGTATTATGTTGGGGATTTGTTAAAATCAGAAGGAAAACCAATCATAATTTCACTTGATTTACCGAAGGCCGCTGATGAAAAAAAACCTGTTGCTGATTCTTCTAAAAATGCGGCGCCAAAGGATCTTGAAATGGAAGCTTTAAAGGCAAGAACAGCAGAAGAATTAAAACGTTTGGAAGGCCAGGCTGCAAAGTTAGCTGCCTTAGGTTTACCTTTCTCATTCTCGACAGTAGGTGTGAAATCAACGGATATTAAGGAAACATTACGCAGAATGATTAAAGCTGGATTGACTGAAGATCAGGCATTAGCCGCTTTAACTACTACACCAGCCGCTCAATTGGGTGTTTCTAATCGATTTGGAACGGTAGAAAAGGGGAGAGCAGCCAACCTGGTTGTTTCTGATAAATCGTATTTTGATGAAAAATCATCTGTTCGCTATGTATTTATAGATGGTAAAATATTTGAATATGAGGGTAAGCCTGCTCCAAAAGCTGGTGCAAATGCAAGTGCTGGTGGAAAAACAGCAGAGGCGCCAAAAGTAGCGGGTAAATGGTCTTATACTATCAAGGCACCCGGTATGAACACAGAGGGAATATTGACATTTAAAGGAAGTGGCAGTGATTTGACTGGTGAATGGACTTCCTCACAGGTTCCCGGTACAAATCCTATTTCTAATATTTCTGTAGAGGGGAATAAATTATCTTTCACATCAAATATTAGTATGGGGGCACGTCAGATTAATCTGGACTTCAACCTGTCTGTGGATGGCAATTCTCTATCTGGTACAGTAGGCGTTGGTACTTTTGGTACTTTTGACGTTTCAGGTGCTAAAATTGATGGCCAGTAATTTAACCCATAAAACGCAATCAAATGTTTAAAATACTTAATATATTCAATTTGCTTTTCTTGGTTAGCTTTGCCCAGGCACAGGTTACTAAGGGAAGTTTGCTTATTAAAAATGGTACTATTCTTACCGTGACTAAAGGGAACATGGAAAATGCAGACCTTTTAGTGGAAAATGGTAAAATAACCAAAATGGGTAAAGGGTTGGTTGCTCCTGCAGGAACCCAAACCATTGATGCCACAGGAAAATTCATTATGCCAGGTATTATTGATGCGCATTCCCATATTGGTATCGATGTGGTTAATGAAGCATCAAGACCCAGTACGGCTGATGTTTGGGTAGGAGATGCCCTGGATCCTTTAGACCTTTCTGTTTACAGGGCTCTCGCTGGTGGTGTTACTTCTTCCCATGCTATGCACGGTTCTGCCAATGCCGTTGGAGGTGAATGCGAAACAATTAAACATAGATATGGTACCTTAAATCCTGAAGAAATGAGGATGGAAGGGGCTCCAAGAACGATTAAATTTGCCTTGGGCGAAAATCCAATGCGTGTGCACGGGGAGGGCAATCGTATTGTTCCCGCCACTCGTATGGGCGTGGAACAGGTTTTCCGCAAAGGTTTTGAAGATGCAAAGGCCTATATGGCTGCATGGGATTTATATGAAAAGGAAAAAGTAAAAAATCCTGCTGCGCTGAAACCTGTCTATAACAAAAGACACGAAACCATGGCAGAAATCCTTAAAGGGAATATTATTATTCATTGCCATTCCTATCGTTCTGATGAGATTTTGATGCTTCTGAATGTTTGTAAGGATTATCAGATTAAAAGATTAGTATTTCAACATACCAATGAAGGATTTAAAGTAGCGCCTGAACTTGCCGCTTATGGCGCTATGGCTTCTGTTTTCGCAGATTGGTGGGCTTATAAGTTTGAAGTTTATTATTCCACAGCGTATAATGCGGCCATTTTAACGAAAAATGGGGTAGTAACGTCTATCAACTCTGATAGTGAGGAATATATCAGACACTTATATCACGAGGCAGCAAAAACTCAGCGCTATGGTAGTTTGTCAGACGAGGAAGCGTTGGCATTAATCACCATCAATCCTGCCAAACAACTTGGAATTGATCAAAGAGTAGGCTCATTAGAGATAGGCAAAGATGCAGATATTGCTATTTTCGATGGACATCCTTTATCAATTTATGCCGTTCCACAATATACGATTGTAGATGGAGTGGTTCGGTTTAACAGATCAAAAGATGCTGCAGACCAACGCCTTCAGGCAAGTGCAACGCGCGCGGAAACTGGATTTTTTCTGCATAAAGAGCAGCATAATCACGATCGTTGTTTAGAAGGAGCTTTTGAAAATACAGCTACTTTTTTCGGTCTTGAGCGTGAGTAAATCCTATTTTTTTTATTAGCAATTAACTTATTCACATGAAAATAAATGTAGTTTTTACCCTGTTTTTTACTTTGGCTTTAACCCATTCTTTTGGGCAGGTAAAAAAATCAACAAAGGGTACTTTCGCTTTAACCAATGCTACCATAGAGACCGTAACAAAAGGAACTGTCTCAGGTACATTAATCATAAGTGAAGGTAAAATAACAGCGCTTGGTTCCAATGTAACCATTCCTTCTGGCGCAAATGTCATCGACTGTAAGGGAATGTTTATCTATCCGGGTATGATTGACGGAGGAACTCAACTGGGTATAGTTGAGGTTTCATCTATCTCTCTGACGGATGACTCTGATGAATTGGGTGAATTAACCCCACACATGGAAGCGATTACGGCTTTTAATACCAGTGCCACCGCTGTTTCGGTAACGAGAGTAGATGGTATTACCACCACGTTGGTAGTTCCACAAGGAGGTCTTTTTCCAGGAACAGCTTCACTAGTTAATTTGGTTGGCTATACACCTGACCAAATTTATGCTGGTTTTAAAGGCGTTGTATTAAATTTCCCTGGTGCAGGTCGTCGTGGGTTTTGGGATAGAAGAACAGACGAAGAGTTGAAAAAGCAGGAAGAAAAAGCCCTTAAACAACTAAATGATATTTGGACAGAAGCTTTATACTATGTACAAGTGACTGATGCTGCAGCAAAGGATCCTTCCATTAAAGTGGCTTCTAATCCGGAAATGGCTCGTATTGCAGAGGTTATCAGAGGAAAAATGACCCTACTTATAGAAACAAATAAAGCATCTGATATTGAGGCTGCTATCAAGTGGGCACAAGACAAAAAGGTAGCTAAAGTGGTTCTTACCGGCGTTGCTGAAGGTTGGAGAGTCGCTGATAAAATCGCAAAATCAGGTTTTCCTGTTATAACAGGCCCTATCATTGCGTTGCCTACCAGAGCGTCGGATTATTATGACAAAGCGTATGCTAATCCTGGTATCATGTCGAAAGCTGGGGTTAAAGTAGCCATTCGTACCAATGATCAGGAAAATGTCAGAAATTTACCATTTCATGCCGGCTTTGCCGCTGCTTACGGAATGAGTAAAGAAGATGCATTGAAATCTGTAACCATCGTTCCCGCTGAAATTTTTGGCGTTGCCGATAAATTAGGTTCGCTGGAAGTTGGAAAACTAGCCAGTATCATGGTTACAACAGGTGATCCGCTAGAGCCAAAAACGCAAATTAAATATCTTTTTATAGACGGTTGGATCGTTCCTTTGGATAGCAGACACATTCAGCTTTACGAAGAATTTTTAAATCGTTCTCCAGGTCTTAAAAAATAATAATGTCCTTATTTAAGGAATATAATTATAACTTGTTTTTTTTCGCCCGCGTTCCGTTTCTAAAAGAAATTGGAACGTGGGTGATTTTTGTTTTTAGCCTATCTTCTTGTAGTCTGTTTAAGCCCGTTATTACCTCTTCCTCTACTTTAAATGATGAGGTTTTCTTAAATGAGAAGGAAGTAGAAGAGGTTCCATCCGAAAAAGGAAATGATCGAATAAATATTATTCCCTATTGGAAAAAGAAATTCGAAGATATTCCCGCTAAAAATAAGGCTTCAGCTAATTTGACGCTAAGATATAATGTTATTGCGGAGGCTGAAAAATATGTTGGCGTTCCATACACCTGGGCAGGTAAATCGCCGGAAACTGGATTTGATTGTTCTGGCTTCACCTCTTATGTGTTGCGCAAGTTTGATTATATAATTTCACCGTCCTCGAAAGATCAAGCTAAATTAGGGGTGCCAAAATCTTTAGATGATTGCAATCCAGGTGATTTAATCATCTTTAGGAATGAAAAAAATGAGGTTTTTCACGTATCATTTATATCGAACATTCAGCCTCAGGTCATTGAAGTTATCCATAGTGTAAATGGGGGTGTTAAAAAGGAAAATTTATTTAACAACACTTGGTGGATGAATAAAAAAATGGAGATACGGTCTATTTTGCCATCACCCTGATTTCAACTCAGTTCTCCCATTCTAAGTGCTTTATATCGGCCTTTTCCAAATTTTGTTCCATTGAAAATGATATGAGGCTTTTGAATTTCTCTTTCCATTTCGGGTAATTCATTAAACTCCTTGCATACCTGAGAACAGCAAGCCTGATATTTTGTGGCACATGATTCACATTGAATAAAAAGAACATGACAGGCTGCATTGGCACAATTTTTATGAATATCGCAGGGTGTTCCGCATTGATGGCATTTTGAAATAATATCATCAGAAATCCGTTCACCCAATCGTTCATCAAAAACAAAATTTTTGCCTATAAATTTATTGGGCAAATTTTGTTCTTCACATTGTCTGGTATATTCTATAATGCCACCGTCAATCATATAAACATGTTCAAATCCTTTATGGAGATAATAGGCACTCGCTTTTTCACATCGAATGCCTCCTGTGCAGTACATGACTATATTTTCTTTTTTCTTATCTGCCAACAAATCCTCAACTAAGGGTAGGGCCTCCCTAAAGGTCTCTACATCAGGACAAATTGCATTTTCATAATGACCCACTTCGCTTTCATAGTGGTTACGCATATCGACCACTATGGTGTCAGGTTTATCGAGTAAGGCATTAACTTCGGGGGCAGAAAGATGTTTTCCTCTTTTAGTTACATCAAAGGTGGAATTATCTAATCCATCTGCTACGATCTTATTTCTTAATTTAATATTTAATTTAAAGAAAGATTTTCCATTATCATCCACCGCAATATTCAAACGACAACCGTTTAGCCAGGGAATGCTATACAGGTAATCTTTAAAATCATCAAAAGTGTCAGAAAGGACTGAAATCTGACCATTAATACCTTCTGAAGCTATATAAATGCGACCAAATACCCCTAAACTATCTAGTCCTGCATATAATTCATCTCTGAAAGCAGCGGGATCACTCAATTGATGGTATCTATAAAAAGAGAGCGTAGTTCTTGGTTCAGTACTTTCTTCCAGCTTCTTTTTTAATTCAGCCCTATTAACGCGGTTATACAATCTTTTCATAACGTTTAAAGATAAATGGCCTGCAATTTACCTATTTTGATTAATCCAAAGAATGCCTTTTGTCATCTTTTCTTTATTTGTGAGGGTGTAGATATACATTCCATTTGGCAAAGAAGGCAAATTTATAGACGAAATAGATTGATCCACATGATGATTCATAATTTCACGTCCATACATATCAAATAGATTCAGAGTAAAAATTTCCTTTCCAAATGCAGTAGAAATATAAAGTTGTTGATGACCGGACAGGGGATAAATCTGAATCGTAGGGTCTATAGATTCATTAATGGAGGTAACGGAAAGTGCTTTTTTTACAGCGGCAAGGGCATCAATTCTGCCATAACCATACACAGGATTTGGATAACTACCTCCACTTATATTGGAACAAGCCTGGGAGCTATAAAGTGGAAGTGAGGTTTCCCGAATGATTTGCTCTACCTTGTCAACTTGACCAATTAAGGATGGGTTAGCTGAAAAAAGAAGAGCTGCCAGTCCTGCAACATGTGGCCCTGCCATACTTGTTCCACTTAAGAAACCATATCTTTTTCCTGGTAAAGCCGATTTTATACTTACACCCGGAGCGGATACATCGGGTTTAATTACTTTTTTGCCTAGAATGAGTGCAGGGCCCCGCGAAGAAAAAGTAGCAATGCTATCATTGGAACGGGTGGCACCAACGGAAAAGGCACCGCTCACGGTAACAGGTATCTCATTCATGGTTTCGCAGCTACCTCCATCATTTCCAGCAGAAACAACTACCATAATGCCCGCTTTTCGCAATAAAGTAATGGCTTTTTCGAAAAGTTCAACATGATTATTTAAACATCCCTCCATGGTCGGACATGACCAGGAGTTATTGATTACATGAGGTGCTAATAAAGGATTAGGATTTTTTCCAGATAAATCTCTGGGGGCTAAAAACCAATCAAAACAAGCGAGATAGGAAAACGGATTACCGTATCCGCGATCCATATTGCGTGCTCCTATCCAGTTTGCGCCTGGAGCAACCCCTATGGAAGTACCGGAAACGTCCTTTCCCACCATCGTTCCCATGGTGTGGGTTCCGTGAACATCGTCATCACAAGGTATTTTGATGGAATAGCCACAGGGATTTATCGTGTCTTTATTTAACGGAGATGCCTTGTCAATGGCATCAAACCAATGATAATCGTGTGTAATGGTTTCTTTTGAACTCCCCCGATAGGCACTTACAAGATCAGGATGTGCCCAGTCATAACCTGTGTCTTGCCCAGCGATGACGATACCCTTTCCTGTTATCCCCATAGCCCAAACGGCGGGAGCCTTTATTTTATCAATACCCCATTCTGATGCGCTTCTTAAAGATTGATTTTCCGTAGAACGCTGGTATGGGGTTACAAAAATATCTGGATTATCATATATAAAGGCAATGTCAGGTCTTTTTGCCAAATAGGTAATTTGCTCTTTTGAAAGTGTAACCAAGAGGGCATTTACCAGCATATTTGATTTAGAGGAAATGCCTTTGTCGGTTAACCATTTTTGAACGTCATATTGGGAAATGCGGGTATTTTCTTGAAGCGCTTTAAAAATAAAAGAGCCCTTTTGACTTTTATCCCAGGAAGACCTGTAAGAAGAAAGGTCTATCTTTTGGTCGTGAAACTGAATAATTACTTCTGTTTTTTCTTTTTTCAACCATTCGTTTTTCAAACCCTCACTCAATTTGTGTAAATTATTTAAAGATTGAGAAAAAAGAAAAGAGCAATAAAAGGGGAATACTAAAAGTAAAATAACCTTGTTATGTAACATAAAATGAATTTTGAGGCAATTTGCATTGTTTTCTTATATTTTTTATGATTATTTAACATAAATAAATTGCAGTTCCGAATAAAATAATACATATTTGTAGTAAGAGCTTTAAAAAAATCTATTAAAGACTGATTTTCAGTCACAGAGAGGCAAACACACACACATTATGAACCCATCCATTACGGTTTACAATGCATTCACAGGTATGTCCATATCTGAGAGGCAACAACTCCTTCTGTTTATGAAGGCACACGTCGGTGAAAACGGCGAAACCCCCTATGATTTAGCATTAGATTATGCACTAAAATTAATTCCTTCTTTCGGCGGATTTGTATTAGTTGCCTACCAGGACATTTTCCCCATTGGATGTCTGATAGTCAATAAAACAGGTATGGAAGGATTTGGTCCGGGTCATATCATTTCTATTGCCTATCAGCACCCACAGTTTATGTCCAATCCTGAAATTATGGATCTGCTAATTGCCAGAGCTATGGAATTTACAGGCGGTGACATCAGCTATTATCTCAGACCTAACGGCTTGCAAGCGGAATTTATTCATCAATTCAAAGAAGCAATAAATCAGCTGCATTTTAAAAAATTGAAGACAGTGGTGGCTGCCATAGCTTAAATAAGGCAATGGTTTTGGTTATCCTTCATTTTATCCCTTCAAATAAAAAAAAATATACGACATTTGCAGAAAAAAATTGACTAAAAAGCCTTCTTCAAACCAGTTAGATGCACAACTGTTAAAACGCGTTTTAGCAGAGGCAGCACCGTATAAATCATTGTTATTAAGTACTACTTTAATGGCTATTTTGCTGGCACCCTTGGCGACAATACGTCCTTGGCTTGTGCAGAAAATGGTTGATGATCATATTGTTTATTCCGATGTTGAGGGTTTACTTAAACTGTCCATAATTTTTATTATTGTCTTGTTTTTACATGCTTTTTTGACTTATCTGTTCACCTATTTAAGTGGAGTTCTCGGACAAGCGGTGGTAAGAGATTTACGAATAAAGATTTTTAATCATATAAATAGATTCAATCTTTCCTATTTTGATAAAACGCCTATTGGAACTTCAACCACCCGCACAATCAATGATGTTGAAACCATAAATACCGTCTTTTCCCAAGGGGTCATTACTATCATTGCAGATATTTTAACGCTGATTGTTGTTTTAGCCATTATGTTTATAACTAGTTGGAAATTAACCTTAATAGCTCTTACAACTTCTCCATTTTTAGTCATTGCCAGTTATATATTTAAAGAGAAAGTAAAAACGTCATTTCAATCAGTCAGAACGGAAATTTCAAGAATGAATGCTTTTTTGCAAGAGCAAATTTCAGGTATGCGCTTAGTACAAATTTTCCATATCGAAAAATTGTCAATGCGTCGTTTTAAAACGATAAACAGGGAATATACTAAGGCAAATTTGGATTCGGTATTGTATTATGCAGTTTTTTATCCAGTTGTAGAAATTATATCTGCTGCCTCGTTGGGATTAATGGTATGGTGGGGAGCAAAAGGAGTCATTGGAGAAAGTGTGTCTATGGGTGCATTAATCGCATTTCCCATTTATTTAAATATGTTATTTAACCCTATTAGAATATTAGCTGACAAATTCAATACGCTACAAATGGGGTTAGTGGCTTCTGACAGGGTCTTTGCTTTGTTGGACAATCAAGCAGAACAAGAGGTAACAGGGCATTTGAAACCTGAAAAGCTGATAGGGGAGGTTGTTTTCAATAAGGTTAATTTTGCCTATCAGGGAGAAGATTGGGTATTGAAAAATGTTGATTTTCAAATTAAACCGGGAGAAACTTTGGCGATTGTTGGGGCAACGGGTTCGGGAAAAACGAGTATTATCAGTCTAATAAATAGATTTTACACACATCAGTCCGGGCTCATTTCTATAGACGGAACAGATATAAAGGATTTTGATTTACAGGCGCTTCGTCATAAAATGGCATTGGTTCTTCAGGATGTTTTTCTGTTTTCGGGTTCTGTATTTGAAAATATTACGCTGCGGGATGAGTCTATAAGTAGAGAAAAGGTCCTCTCTGCGGCTAAAATGATAGGTGCACATGAATTTATTGAAAAACTTCCAGGTGGTTACGATTATCAGGTGATGGAGAGAGGGGCAACCCTTTCTATGGGACAAAGACAGCTCATTTCATTTGTAAGGGCACTTGTTTTTGAACCAGATATTTTAATTTTAGATGAGGCTACCTCCTCTATTGATCCAGCCTCAGAATCGGTTATTCAAAAAGCTATTGAAACGTTAATTGCTCAAAGAACCTCTATCATAATAGCACATAGATTATCAACCATAATGCATGCTCATAAAATTTTGGTTATGCAAAGAGGTGAGGTAATGGAATCGGGTTCACCAGAAGATTTACTAAAAAACGAGGAGGGCCTTTTCAGGAAATTACACGATATGCAATTTATTCAGATTGAGTCTATGGTAACATCCACTTGATTTCGTAAAAAGATTCTTATATCGATAAAATGAGCATGTTTATATTTTTTTAATTATTCTTTGCCATTTCTTTTTTAAATTACCATTCAAAATAAAATTTTCATGACACAGATTATATTAGACCTGCAAGAGGTAGTTAAAGATTACGATAAAAAACGGGCTGTTGATAAAGTGAGTTTTCAACTGCCTAAAGGAGCTATTTTTGGATTGTTAGGTCCCAATGGAGCAGGTAAAACCTCCCTTATTAGAATCATTACTTCTATTACCAGAGCTGATGCAGGAGTTGTTCTTTTTAATGGCGAGCCTCTCCAGGAGAAACATAGTGAAAGGATGGGTTACATGCCTGAGGAGCGAGGCTTGTATAAAAAAATGAAAATCGGTGATCATCTGCTTTATCTCGCTCAACTCAAGGGACTTTCCTATAAGGAGGCAAAAACGGAGCTCACCTATTGGATGGAGAAATTTGAAATTATGGATTGGTGGCCCAAAAAAATTGAGGAATTATCCAAGGGCATGCAGCAAAAAATTCAATTTATTGTAACCATTCTTCATAAACCGGACTTGATTATTCTGGACGAGCCTTTTTCTGGCCTCGATCCCATTAACGCAAATCTCATCAAAGATGAAATTTTAAATCTTAATAAAAATGGGGCTACCCTCATTTTTTCTACCCATCGAATGGAACAGGTTGAGGAGATTTGCGAAGAAATTGTCCTAATAAACAATGGAGCAAACGTCCTTCAAGGTAAGGTAAAGGATATTAAAAATAGTTACAAGGAAAATCTTTTTAATGTTGACTTTAGCACGCCAACGCAGGTTGTTTTACCTGAAGAGTATGCCTTAAAACAAATAAATGATTTTAAGATTCAAGTTAAATTGGGGGAAAACCAATCAAGCAATGCCCTTTTGCAACATTTATTGAATCAAAATTTAAATATTTCTGGATTCAATGAAATATTACCTTCTCTGAACGAAATATTTATTCGTCGGGTGGGGCAATCAAATAGTTTCTAATAAAGATGGAGCGCAACGTAGTCAGTATTTCTTTTTTTCGATCCTTTTGGGTATTTAGCTTATTCTTAGGACTTACATTACCTACTTTAGGTGTTTCTCAAACAGTGCCTGGAAGGTATCTAAAAGAGGTACTTCCTTGCAATGGATGTGAGGTGAGTACTTTGTACCCCATAATTCAATGGCCGGTAAAAAAGGGAAAAAATATTAGTTATGATGTTGAATTAGATAGAGATACTCTGGCAAATACGCCTTCTATTTTATTTAAAAGCGCTCTTCCATACAGCATTCTTATACCTTATATACCTTTGGAAAAGGGCATTTATTATTGGAGGTATAAGGTGAATGGACTACAGTGGTCACCTTATTTTTCCTTTTCAATTAAGGAGGATTACCAAAAAAATATTCCCCCTGACCCAGCTCTATTCCTATCAAAAATTCCTGCAGGTCACCCGAGATTATTGATAAATAATATTAGTCAATCCCGCTCCATTGATGCTAAAAATGAAGATAGAATAGCGATTATATCTGAAGCGGATGAACTTTTATCACTTCCCCTTCCTGAAGATTCTATTGATACCTCACGGTTTGCAAACCTAAACGAAAATCAAAAAGGCAGAATCAAAAAGGATGCCGCTTATCAAATTGGTTATCAGGCTTATCAAAGAATTTATTTGTTTTGCCAGGCTTATCTTTTGACAGAAGATGACAAATATTTTTATAAGGCGAAAGAAACGGGCATTTTAGTCACAGGCTGGGACCGTAAAGGGTATTCTGGCATGGTTGATTTTTCAGATGCTAAATGTATGCTGGGGATGGCCCTGGTTTTTGATACTTTTTATGATAAACTGAGTGATGGGGAGAAAAAATTACTATTGGATGCCATTCAAATAAGAGCTAAATATTTTTACCAATTATATAAAAATGACGTAGAAGTAAAAATTTTAAGTGGTCATTTCTGGCAGCATATTTTACATTTCCTCTTTCAGACCAATCTCATCTTGTTTAATCATGTTGATGAAACAAAAGAATGGTTAACCTATTATTACGATATATTTTTTGCAAAATCACCTATTCTTTCAGGTGAATCAGGAGGTTGGACAGAGGGACTGTCTTATTTTACAATGAATATGGAAACTCTTATTGATATTCCTTTTTTTGTGAAATCTTATACGGGTTACGATTTTTTTAAAGTTCACCCTTTTTATAAAAACATGGCTTCCTGGTTGGTGTATCATGTTCCTGCGGGTGCCGTTGGCGATGGTTTTGCAGATAATTCAACTCATTTATATAGCCCTGGGGCAAAATATCAAGCATTTGCGATAGAGATGGCAAAATTAACTCAAGATCCCCTTTATAAGTGGTATGCAGATAAATGTCATGAATATGAACCGATAAATATATCAAAAGAATCTACCCTGCGTTGGTTTAGATTATCTAAAACGCAGCAACTTGACATGCCAACAGATGATTTAAGCATTGATTTTCCTCTGGCTAAACTGTTTAGTGATGGTGGCGCAGGTTCTATGCAAACCAATGCAGGTAATCCGGCATCGAACTTATCAATATTTCTGCGTGCCAGTCCTATTGGAGCTTATGGACATATTTTAGCAGAGCAAAATACCTTCAATATTTCTTATAAAGGTAAACGAGTCTTTTTTAAAACAGGGTATAAATTGGGGATGGATGACCCCCATAGAACAGGTTGGTCTCAGTTGACGAAAAGTGCCAATGGTGTTCTGATAAATGGAAACGGACAAGTGATAAGTACTGAGGGAATATCTTCCTTTAAAAGATTAGTACAAGGAACTTCCTTGGCTTATGTTAAAAGTGACGCATCATTAGCTTATAAAAGTACTGAAACTAAGGAAAATTTTGGTGTTAAAAAATTTGTAAGACATTACCTTTTGTTACCACCCAAAATCATTATTATTCTCGATGAATTAGAAAGTGATAAACCTGCTGAATGGCAATGGTTATTGCATGCAGAAAATAGTCTCACTATCGATACACTTACTCATCAATTATTATCGTCAGATTCATGTCTTGTTCAGTTTTTCTCTAGTTCTCCCTCATCTATGTCTATAAAAGATTCATTCGATATTCCTTTGGTTAATTTTAGATTTGTCGATGAAGATGGCGAAGGGTTAAAAACTTTTGATACAGATCAAAAGCATTTTACTCTTAAAACTGATTCTCCTGATAGTAAACAGCGTTTTTTAAGTGTTTTTTCTTTTGGAAATGATAAGGTTGAAGAAACCAAATATATTGAAAGTAAAGAAGCCATTCGTAATCTACACCTTGGAGATTGGGAAATAAATATGGTGACTGACACTGAAAAAGAACCATTATTTGAATTGTTTAATAGTAAAACAGGTACTTATTTCAATATGTTTGGGAATAAAACCGAATGGTCAGCCAAATGGACTCAGAATTTAAAGCAGGGAAATAGTTATTTATTAGAAAAAGATCGGTTGAATAACCTAAAACATACGACAAATGGAGATTTCAATAAGGAATAGTGTGCTTATAGGTCTGGTTTTATGCCTGATTTCCATGTCTTCTGTTAGATATGAAAGTCCCAAAGCCTATAATTTCTTATTTGCCATAGCCGATGATCAGTCTTTTCCTCACGCAGGTATTTATAAGTTAGGTACATTTAAAACGCCTACTTTTGATAGTCTGACAAAAAGAGGGGTGCATTTTACCCAGGCATTTGCTGCAGCGCCTCAATGCAGCCCTTCCCGTGCCGCAATACTTACAGGAAAAAATATTTGGCAATTAGAGGAAGCAGGGACACACGGTAGTTATTTTCCTTCAAAATTTGAGGTTTTCACAGAGATTTTAAGGAAAAAAGGATATCATACTGGCTATACCGGAAAAGCATGGGGTCCTGGAAATTGGAAAGATGCGGGTTGGAAAACTAATCCAGTAGGGGAAGAATACAATGCCCAAAAATTGAAAGTACGCGTAAGTAAAGATATTAGCGACATTGATTATGTTGGAAATCTGGCTCTTTTCCTAAACAAAAAACCAAAGGAATCGCCTTTTTTCTTTTGGTTTGGCGCGCATGAACCTCATAGGACATATACCTTTGGTTCAGGTTCGAGGCAACCTGGTGAAAAAGTCAAATTACCTGATTTTTTGCCGAAAACAGACACTATTGAGCAAGATTTTTTGGATTATGCTTTTGAGATAAATTATTTTGACCGGCAACTAGGGAAAATGATTCAATTATTAGCCGAAAAGGGTGAATTGGAGAATACCTATCTTATTGTAACCGCTGATAATGGCATGGCTTTCCCCAACGCGAAGGCATCTTTACACGAATTTGGTATTCATGTTCCTTTACTTATTGCCGGGCCCGAAATAGCTCAACCAGGAAGAGCTAACCATTCTTTGGTTAGTTTGATAGATCTCGCAAGCACCATTCTCTCTTTAGCCAACGCCAGGGAACTAATGGAAACAACGGGTAAAAATCTGGTGCCCATTTTAAAATCTGGAAGTAAATCATTTAAGCAACCCGTATTTGCCGGGAGGGAAAGACATACTCACGCCAGACCGGACAATGTGGGATATCCATCCAGAGCGATTAGGACCGATCAATTTTTATATATTAGAAACTTCAAACCTGACCGTTGGCCAGCGGGAAATCCCGCTCCCTCTCCTGATCCAAAAGGTATTTTGGGATATGAGGATATTGATGATTCACCTACAAAAAGGCAAATGATGCAAAGTCCAGAAAATTGGTCGGTAGCATTTCAAGCGGGGTTTGGGAAAAAAATGTCAGAGGAATTATATGATATTCAACTGGATCCATTTTGTTTAATTGATTTATCTGCCAATGAAACCTATCGTGAAAAAAAGGAAAAACTTAAAAAACAACTGGAAGGTGTATTAATGGAACAAAGAGATCCAAGAGTATTGGGTACAGGGGACCAATTTGATTCTTATCCACGGTTTGGAAAAATGCGTCCATTTCCCGGCTTTAATACCCAGGGACATTATAATCCTACCTTTATTCAACAGCAAAAACAAAAAGAATAATTCTATATGAATAAGCTCCTATTAATCATTAAGAGAGAATATATTTCTCGTGTGACCAGTAAAAGTTTCATACTTACTACTTTACTTACCCCCCTTGCCATTGTCCTTTTTACGGCAGTAGTTACCCTCATTTTTTCTTATGAAACCGATGAAATTCAAAACATCGCCGTGGTAGATGAGGCTAAAATTTTGGATGGAAGTATCAGGGATGAAGAAAATCTGTTTTTTCATTTTGAAAAAAAATCTTTAGAAGAGGTTTTATCAGGTATTGAAAAAAGTTCCTATTCAGGTGTTTTATACGTGCCGGCGATAAAAGAAGTAATGGAAAAGCAATATACCGTCTTCTATTATGCCGCCAAGCAACCTGGTCTGTCAATTCAGTTTAAAATTAAGGATAGAGTGGAGGATGCCCTTCGAGATTTCAAAATAGTGCAGTTAAAATTGGATAAAGAGCAAATAGCTGCTCTGGATACTAAAATTATTTTGGAACCGGAACCTATTTCTAAAGATGAAGTGGATTCCTCTAGATTAACGAGTGCCATTGCCGCAGTTATAGGTATGTCGATGGGCTTTATTATGTATATGACCGTCTTTATTTATGGTATGATGGTCATGCGTTCAGTGATGGAAGAAAAGATGAATAGAATTGTGGAGGTAATGATTTCATCGGTAAAACCTTTTCAATTAATGTTGGGAAAAATTATTGGTGTTGGTGGGGTAGGTTTAACGCAAGTATTGGTTTGGGTAATTTTAGTCCCCGTATTATTGCTTATTACGAGGTTGATTATGGGAATAGATTTATCGACAAATATGTCTATAGCCCAAGGAGCTACACCAGACTTCAATCCCGATGATATGCAAGCTATGGTAGCCTTGGCTATGAAGGAGTTTAATCAAATTAACTGGTGGCTCATCGTACCTTTGTTTATGTTATTCTTTTTAGGTGGATATTTCTTGTATTCTTCTCTTTTTGCGGCCGTAGGATCTGCAATAGGGGATGACATGGGTGAAAGTAGTTCTTTGACCCTACCCATAACTATTCCCGTTATTTTAGCCCTATACATAATGATGCAAAGTGTAGAATCACCTGATTCAAGTCTTGCCAGATGGTCATCTATGTTTCCTTTATTTTCACCCATTGTTATGCCTGCTCGACTGGCCTTTAATCCGCCATGGTGGGAAGTAGCCCTTTCATTAACTCTATTAATAGGTACGGCTATGTTTTTTGTATGGATATCTGGACGAATCTACAGGGTAGGTATCTTATTGTACGGTAAAAAAGCTGGTATGAAAGAGTTGGTTAAATGGGTTTTTATGAAATAACATTTCCTTCTTTGTATAGGGGAAGAATAATAGAAAAGGTAGTGCCTTTATTTTCTTCCCCATATTTTACAAATATTTTTCCTTCATGATAATCTTCAATAATCCTTTTCGCTAAAGAAAGGCCTAAACCCCAGCCTCTCTTTTTTGTGGTGAAACCGGGTTGAAAAACTGTTTTATGGTTAGACGGAGGTATTCCCTTCCCATTATCAGAAATATCAATATGTACCTGATTCGAATCTAAGCTTATGTGTGCAGAAATCACTCCTTTTCCATCCATGGCATCTAAGGCGTTTCTGAGTAAGTTTTCAATGACCCAATCGAAAAGGTGTGCGTTTAATCCAACAAGGATAGGTTTGTATTCTGCGACAGAGGGAAAATTAAAAGAGACCTTACGAGGAGCTCTTCTCTGCATATAATTTCGGCAATCATCTAATTGAGCATAAATATTAACAGGTAATAATTGAGGAGCAGAGCCAATTTTTGAAAAGCGGTCCGCTACCAGTTCAAGCCTGTTTACGTCCTTTTCGAGTTCTTTAATAATATCTGCAATTTCGGCGTCCTGGAGCTCTTTAGATTTTAATAAGTCAATCCATGCAATGAGACCGGAAATAGGGGTGCCAAGTTGGTGGGCTGTTTCTTTGGCCATACCTACCCACACTCTATTTTGTTCTTCTCTTCGGGCAGAACTAAATCCGATGTAGCCAAAAAAGATAAATGCAGCGATAAGACCGAGCTGCATTAAAGGAAAGAACC
Source organism: Saprospiraceae bacterium (assembly GCA_030728245.1). Classification (GTDB taxonomy): domain Bacteria; phylum Bacteroidota; class Bacteroidia; order Chitinophagales; family Saprospiraceae; genus BJGN01. Next base: position 71,088 of record JANQZX010000072.1, read on the forward strand.
TGAGTTGACGCAAAGTAACTGATTCTTCGTAATACAATTTGTTTCCGTAGCTTTCAATGGGCTTAACTCCCTGGCGTTTCAAACGTGCCAATTCCTTTTCAATGGTTTTTGGATTGGTGGAAGAGTAGTTTCTTGAGTCAAGGATAACACCTGATGGATCTACCAGAATAACTGGAATGGTTTGGTTATTTTTTATAATGTCAAAGGGAATAGTCAAGTCCTGGCAAGAACTGCAAGCCTCATTTACCGGATTATTCAATTCTGCGTATGCTTTAGCCCAAAGATCTGCTTTTTGCATTTCTTCCTCTGCCAATCGCTTACTTAAATATTGAGCATAAAATTGAGAAATAAGAATTAGCACTACCCCGACGGCTGCTAAATATTTCTTCCAATGTGATTTTCGCTTATAAATATCCATTAAGTTATTAAGGGTTTCGAGAGGTATGATTTAACTGATAGGAAGCAACTCTGGAGATAGTGTTTTCCTGAACATTACTATAAAAAAGATTGAAATCAGCAATATGATAGTTTTTATTTCTATATAGAAAACTCCACGGAAATTTAGGATGACTTACCTCTAAATAGGCACCTTTAATTTTGGCGTCACAAATGGCAGGTAAAACTTTATCGAAATTAAGAAGTACCGCTCCTTTGTTTAATTCCTTTGGTGCTATTTCTGTCGAGCGACTCCACGACAAAGGATTAACCACCACGATATCTTCATCACCGGATTTAGAGGTAGGCGCACTTTTCTCCTCCCAGGTTCTCCAACTGACAAAACAACCGGTTTGATTAGCATTTTCACAAGGAACAATCTGTTGAAAAGCATTTTGTTTGATGGGCATACCTATTAAATACGCAGCAACTAATTTTTGTGCTAATGGTTTCCCATCAAAAAATTCTTTTATTAGGCGCTCAGCATGATTGGTTCCCTGACTGTGTGAGGCGATTATAATAGGCTTATCATTATTATAATGTTGAAGGTAATACATAAATGCCTGGCGAATGTCTTGGTAAGCTAATTCAAAAGCAGCTTTTGCCTTTTCTTTTTCATTGGTAAAATAAGCACTTAAATGCGCTTGTCTATAAAAAGGGGCATAAACATTTCCCGCTTTATTGAATATAGATGCCTGAAACTTTAGGGTAGAGTTTTCAGTTTTGAGACGTAATTTTTCATCTGAAAGATTACCATTCCAATAGGTCACTTTTTTATTGTCGGTGTAAGTCGTTGGATGCAGAAAAAAGACATCTACCTTTGAAAGCGATTCGTTTGGGATAGATCCATTAACCGACAATCCTTTTGGTGTTTCATCAGTTAAATCAACTTTTTCAGGCAAAGCACCCCAAGATGAAGCTTGGCTGTAATCGGGCGAACCTCCTGTCTGTGTGTCTATTAGTACTTTGGAGGATTGACAAGATGTTATCAAACCAGTTAAAATTAGACACTGTATTAACTTAATCATAGATCCCTTTTTTAATATAACCTTCAACTATGTTAATTTATTGGTGCAAATGGTAACAATTTTACATAAAAATTAATAGTTAATTAGCTATTATTTTTGACAACAAACGCTTACTTTAGATTTTTTCAATTTCACAAACAAGCAAATTTTTGAAATCACTATGAAATATTTACTGTCAGTTTGTTTTTCTTTATTCTTTGTACAGGTTTTTTGCCAGTCTCCAATGGAAGAGATCTTAGTGAGAAAGGCCATTGTTGAGATGTTTGATGGGATGTTTAATGCAGACAGCGCAAGGGTTCACCAGGTTTTTCATCCTGAAATGAGATTAATGACTGTCGCAGCAGATAAATCAGGTGTGCCCGTTGTTCAGTCAACTAATATTGAAACTTTTTTAAAAAGTGTCGGTACCCCCAGAAAGGAAGGTCCATTAGATGAGCGTATCTGGTCCTACAAAATACAAATCGACGGGAGGCTGGCATCTGTTTGGACACCCTATTCATTTTATGTAGGAAATCAATTCAGTCATTGTGGTACCAATACCTTTCAATTGGTAAAAATGAGTGGAGGTTGGAAAATATTACAAATTACAGATACTCGTCAAAAGGATAATTGTCGATTGGGTGTACCTGTAAAACCAGAAGTATTGACTCAACATTTAGATGAGATGGTAACTAAATGGCATAAAGCAGCATCAACGGCTGATGAGGAGACCTTTTTTGGCATGATGACGCCCGATGCAATCTATATAGGTACCGATACTACTGAGCGCTGGGTCAGAGATACCTTTAAACGCTGGTCTGCCTTTGCTTTTGAAAGAGAGGTTGCCTGGGATTTTTCAGCCAGTCAACGAAATATTACTGTTTCTAAGGATGGAAACACGGCATGGTGGGATGAACTTCTCGTTACCTGGATGGGGCCATGTAGAGCAACAGGAGTACTAATTGATACCCCTGACGGGTGGAAAATAAACCATTATCAGCTTTCTGTAACGGTTCCAAATGATTTGATAAAACCTTTTATTGAATTAACCAAACCAAAATAACTGACATTTTAAATCTTAAAACCTTATTTGTTATGAATTATCATTTTTCAAGAAAAACTATTTTATTAGGATTTGTTTTTCTAACCTTTTCTTCTATTCATTTTGCCAGTGCACAGTCAAAAAATGAAAATGACGCGATGCTCAATAAACTAACTCCTGCAGAAATTAAAAAGGGCTGGAAATTATTGTTCGATGGTTCCACGCTTACCGGTTGGAAAACATACAACCGAACGGATATGGCCACTAGTTGGGGTGTGAAAGATGGAGCAATTTATCTAGATGCCAAAAAGGGCAGAAGTGAGGTTGCCAAAGGTGATTTAGTAACTTTAGAAGACTATGATGATTTTGAATTTACAGCTGAATGGAAAATTTCAGATTGTGGTAATAGTGGCATCATGTACCGTATTGTAGAGGATCCGAAATATAAACAACCTTATTTAACAGGTCCTGAAATGCAGGTACTAGACAATAAATGCCACCCGGACGCAAAAATTATTACTCACCGTTCAGGTGATTTTTATGACGTAATGGCTAGTAAAACGGAAAATGTGAAACCTGCCGGTGAGTGGAATTCTGTTAGAATTATTATGAAAGGGTATAAATTGGAACAATGGCAAAATGGCGTAAGACAGATTAAATTGACGCTGGGTTCTGATGAAATAAATGCTATTGTGGAAAAAAGTAAATGGAAAAACCAAAAGGATTGGGGAAAGGCGCTTATTGGTAAAATCGGCCTTCAAGATCATGGCGATGCCGTTTGGTTTCGTAATATTAAAATTCGCAGTTTGTAATTTTTTATTCTTTAAAATAATTTGCGTATGCGCAGAAAAATAAGAATGGGCATGGTCGGCGGTGGTCGAGGTGCTTTTATAGGCGGAGTTCATAGAATGGCAGCTGCCTTAGATGGTCATATTGATTTAGTTTGTGGCGCCTTTAGCAGTGATTCCGAAAAATCTCGACTTTCAGGTCAGGACCTTTATTTGCCTGAGGATAGGGTATATGATTCATATAGTCAAATGATTTTAACTGAAAAGGAACTTCCCGTGGGTGTCCGTATGGACTTCGTTTCTATTGTTACTCCAAATCACATGCATTTTGGACCAGCAAAGATGGCTCTCGAGAATGGTTTTCATGTGGTTTGTGATAAACCTTTGTGTTTGACTAAAAAGGAGGCTGAAGAATTAGTAGATTTAGTCAATAAATCAGGGCTCATTTTTGCTCTGACCCATAATTATACAGGTTACCCGATGGTGAAACAGGCTAAAGCCATGATTCGCAATGGAGCATTGGGACACATTCGCAAAGTGGTAGTAGAATATCCTCAAGGTTGGTTATCTACCCTGCTTGAAGCGGATGCAAATGCAAAACAGGCCATTTGGCGCACTGACCCAAATCAGTCAGGGGCAGCAGGTTCAATGGGCGATATTGGTACCCATGCAGAAAATCTGGCAGAGTATATCACTGGTTTGAAAATCAGCGAAATGTGTGCAGATCTTAGCATTTTTGTTCCAGGAAGAAAATTAGATGATGATGGAAATGTCCTTCTTCGCTTCGAAAATGGTGCTAAAGGGGTTCTTCATGCCAGCCAAATTTGTAATGGTGAAGAGAATAATCTAAATATCAGAGTGTATGGTGAAAAGGGTGGAATTGCCTGGCGACAAATGGAACCCAATACACTTACGGTTATATATCAAGATAAGCCATCAACTATTTATAGAACAGGATGGGCAGGTTTAGAACGTGAAGCTATAGCACATACCCGCATTCCGGCAGGTCATCCTGAAGGTTATCTTGAGGCTTTTGCCAATATTTACAGGAATTTTGCTTTTTGTATTCAGGCAAGGTTGTCCGGCGAAGAGGTTGATCCCCTTTATACTGATTTCCCCTCCATTGAGGACGGTTTGAGAGGTATGAATTTTGTTGAAAAGGTGGTCGCTTCAAAAGGTGAATGGATTAAAATGTAAGCTAAATTATTAATTATGAAACATTTATTGTTTTTCGTTACCTTAGGTCTTGTCGCTTTCGCTTGCAATAAGACCGACAAAAAGCCTATACCTTTGATGAAAGTAAATTATCCGGAAACAAAAACTATTGATCATACAGATAATTATTTTGATAGCATTGTGCCAGATCCTTATCGTTGGTTAGAAGATGATCGGTCGATGGAAACAGGGGAGTGGGTGAAAAGCCAAAATGAGGTGTCTTTCGATTACCTTAATAAAATTCCCTTTCGTGGCGCTATCAGAGAAAGGCTTGCCAAATTATGGGATTATGAAAAATATTCTGCTCCTTTTAAAGAAGGCGATTACACCTATTTTTATAAAAATGATGGCCTGCAAAATCAGTATGTACTGTACAGGCAAAAAGGTGAAAATACGCCTGAGGTTTTCTTAAATCCAAATGATTTTTCAACAGATGGTACAACTTCTCTCGCAGGTATCGATTTTTCGGTGGATGGGTCAAAATCAGCTTATCAAGTTTCAGAAGGTGGTTCCGATTGGCGTAAAGTGATTGTTTTAGATGCAACATCTAAAAAAACATTGGAAGATACCCTCACTGACGTAAAGTTTTCAGGTCTGGCCTGGAAGGGTTCAGAGGGCTTTTACTACAGTTCTTATGATAAGCCAAATGAGGGAAGCGCTCTTTCAGGAAAAACACAGTACCATAAATTATTTTATCATAAATTAGGTACACCACAATCAGCTGATTTGCTGGTTTTTGGAGGGGAAAAAACGCCAAGGAGATATATCGGTGCGTTTGTTACTGAAGATCAACAGTATTTAGTTATTACGGCTGCTGTATCTACCTCAGGTAATGAGTTGTATATTAAAAGTTTAAAGAATAGTAATGCGCCTATTGTTGAAGTTATTGATAATTTTGAGAAAGAGCATCAAGTAGTTCATTCGGAAGGGGATTGGCTATTTATTTATACGACTTTGAATGCACCAAACGGGCGCTTAGTCAAAGTGAAAGTATCTAATCCTGCACCCGAAAATTGGACAGACGTCATTTCTGAAAGAAAGCAACCTTTGAGTATATCCACCGGAGGTGGCTATTTCTTTGCTTCTTATCTTAAAGATGCCCTCTCTTTAGTAGAACAAGTTGATTTAAATGGTAAGGTAGTGCGTACTATTTCTTTACCAGGCAAGGGTACAGCGTCAGGATTTTCAGGAAAATGGGAAGATCCTGTGCTTTACTTTACCTTTACTTCTTACACCCAACCGGCTACTATTTATTCCTTAGATGTTAAAACGGGAAAGTCATCCATTTATAAAGAAAGTAAGGTCGATTTTAATCCTGCCGATTTTGAATCAAAACAGGTTTTTTATCAATCAAAGGATGGTACTAAAGTACCGCTAATCATTACTTATAAAAAGGGATTAGTTTTAAGTGGAAAAAATCCTACTTTGCTTTATGGATACGGTGGATTTAATATAAGTTTAACGCCGGGCTTCAGTACATCGAATATCGTTTGGATGGAAAATGGGGGTGTTTATGCGGTGGCAAACCTGCGGGGTGGAGGTGAATACGGTGAAGATTGGCATGTCCAGGGTACAAAGCTCAAAAAACAGAATGTTTTTGATGATTTTATTGCTGCTGCTGAATATTTAATAAAGGAAAAATACACGACAAAGGAATACCTTGCTATCAGTGGGGGGTCGAACGGTGGATTGTTAGTAGGCGCCGCCATGACACAACGACCTGATTTATTTAAGGTTGCACTCCCAGCTGTTGGGGTATTAGATATGTTGCGCTACCATCAGTTTACAGCGGGTGCTGGATGGGCTTTTGATTATGGAACGGCCCAGGATAGCCCTGAGATGTTTAACTATTTGAAGGGTTATTCTCCATACCATAATTTGAAGGAGGGAGTAACTTATCCTGCTACATTAGTTACAACGGCAGACCATGACGATCGGGTTGTTCCTGCGCACTCATTCAAATTTGCCGCCCGTTTACAAAAAGCACACAAAGGTGATTCACCCGTTTTGATCCGCATTGAGACAAATGCTGGTCATGGTGCTGGAAAACCTACGGCTAAAATAATTGACGAACAAGCTGATAAATGGGCATTCACTTTTTATAATATGAATGTGCCAGTGAAGTACTTGAAGAAATAAAAAACGCAAATATTGAAGGTGGGTGCAATTATACACCCACCTTCAATATTTATGGTAGGATTATTAAAGATTCAATCCAGTAAGTTCCAGGATAAGAGAAGATGCCATGCCATTTAGTTTCATTTTTTGAGCAATCTCCAATTTGCCTTTTTCTAATCCTACTTCGATTCCTTTCTCTATTCCTACTTCCATTCCTTTTTCCATTCCTCGTTCAATTTTTAGTCGTTCATCTGTTTCTCTCATACCAGAATAATCGTAGGCCAGAAGTTCTTCTTTGGTCCAGGTTTGGATATTTGCTGACTCAAATGCAGTTTGTAAACCTTTATCATCCATATTGTCAGGTATAATATTCAAATGTTCAGCTTCTTTTATAAAGTAAACCCATTTTTCTAAAACTGTATTTAAGTCTTTTAACTCCAACTTAAATTTAGGTAGTTCTATAAAATTGAATTCCATATCCATTAATAGCCTTTCTCCAGTCTCGACATTCAAAATTTGATGTCTATGGATATATTCGTCATTATTTGACATGCTAAACTGAAGAATTCCAATAAAAATAGTAGGCCGGAGCTGATCATAAAACACCCCACGATCTATTTGAGAGACATATCCAAGGGAAGTATAATAAAGTACACGTTTGCTGAATCCGTTTATATCTGCCACTTGCATTTCCACCAAAAATGATCTCCCACTTTCGTCTGTCGCTTTTACGTCAAGTATGGTAGATTTTCCATCTCTGAATTTCGGTAATTGGTAGGTATTTGGAAAATACAAATCCGTAATTTTGTGTTCTCCCTCAAGACAGAGTACCGCATTTAAAAAGGAAATGAGTACCACTTTCTTATTTTCGTCCCCAAAAATTATTCTAAAAGCAATATCATCCGTTACATTGGCAAATTTCATAGTTCTTTTTTTCAAAGATATACATTAAAAGTCACCATTATATTGGAAGAAACCAAAACTAGGAAAGTGGCGATTTTATGTCAAAATTAATTTTAGGTTTTTTGTCCTTAAAATTGGGCTTGATTATGTATGAAAATTGAGTATATTTTCTAGCAATCCTCCTGTTTTACTCTATTTTATACCAATTCGCCAGGGTTTCCACAACAAATCAATGATTGAAACGGTGTGCCTTCCCCAATTTTCATTTTGTCTGGGTATTAATAAGCCAAAGTGAAAAAGGTCAATGGCATGAAACTGGGTATTTTTTTCGTAAATATTGTCCCAGGTTTGTTTCATATCTTCAGACCAGTAGATATCAGAAAGTACTATAATTCCTTCAGGGGAAATATAGTTGGAACATACATTTAGATAATGAACTAAAGATTTACCTCTGTGATTTCCATCAATAAAAAGTAAATCTATAGGCGGACATTGAAGTAAAAAAGAAGGTAGTATTTCGTCAAAAGATCCAATTTGCTGATGGATACGGTCATCTAAGTTTAATTGGGTAAAGGTTTCTGTAGCTATCGCTGCTGTTTCCGGACATCCTTCAATAGTATATATTTCCACGTTTTTATTTAAAGAAGCCAGATAAGATGTAGAAAGTCCAAAATGGGTGCCTAATTCTAATATGGTTTTAGTGCCAGATTGATTGGCAAGTAATGCTAACCAAATTCCTTCTTTAGATGAAACAGGACTATTGGCAGCCATTTTATTAATATATAAGGTGCTCCCTGTCTGAAAATTTGATCCAACGCCAAATTCTGTCTTCGTTAGCTTTCTATTGTCTTTTAATAAGGATTTTCTTCTGGTTTCAATAGCAGAAAGTTTTGGTTTTTTACCATAAAATAGAGGTAAAAGGAATTTTGCCAATAGCGGGGAGTGTAAATCATAAATGGTGACCGCACGCTGATAGAATCTTAGAAAATAACTGATTTTTTTTAATAAAAACATGAAAATAAACTTACCTAATTAAGGCGACAGTTCCACTCTTTGTTTCGATAAATGTTTTCCCATTTCTCCGATAACCTTCAATGGTTGCCATCCATAAAAATATGCCTGGATCTAAATCAATACCCCGATGTTGACCGTTCCAGCCCTCTTGGAAATTATTAGTTTTGAAAACTATATTTCCCCACCGGTCTGCAATTTTTAAATCAAAGGATAGGATATCATCGCCGTAAAGAAAAAATAAATCATTTATACCATCCTTATTAGGGCTGAAAGCGGTAGGTGCATAGATTTTTGTTGGACATTTTCGTTCTAAAACAATGGTGTCAACGCCAAAACATCCCCATTCATCCCAAACTTCTACGGTATAGGTATCTTCCTGCTGAACTTGAAAATAAGGAAATGTGCTATTATCCTGCCACAAATATTTTGAAAAAAATCCTGCTTGAAGTTTTAAATTAAAAGTAGGTTCATCGGGACATATTAATGCGTCAGCTCCCAGATTGGGTTTTGGATTAGCTTTTACAGTTGCCTTGGTTACGCCGGGAAGAGTTGGGCAACCATCTAAGATACCGACCACCGAATAATTTCCTGAAAAAGTAGGGTTTGCCTTTAAAAGGGAAGGATTTTTATCAGTGCTGAAAAAATTGTTCGGACCAGTCCATTGATAATTTTCCGATTTTTTATCGTCCACTATGAGTGACAGCGTTTCATTTTCACAAATCAATATCGAACCTGGAACAGATAGTGTACCTGGAATGGTAATATTTATATTACCTCTTATGGTATCCAGTTTCTTTAAACATTGATCGTTAATAGCTAACAGAACAGGTTGAGGTCCTAAGGAATTGAAGGAACGTTTGACGATGTTCATTCTGGTACTGTCAGCATTTCCAAAATACCAGAAAAGGGAAAATCGGGGTAGGGTTAATCCTACATCAAATAAAATGGAGTCATTAAGACATCCACCCTCGGGCAATGGACTGGCATTGATAGGTTTGAAACTTGCTCCACCATTATAAGCATACGATTCGGCATTTCCATATCCATAAGCTGTTACGGACATTCCACAACCGTTAGAAATAAGGGTGTGAGAACCGGCATTCACCTTTATCCTTGCATAAGAATATTTTGAATTTCCAGAAACAGTGCCTATAACTCCTGGAATATTGCCCAAGGGTGTACCATCGAGCGTAACATTTGCAATGTCAGTAGAAAGAGATACTACATTGAGATAATTCTCAGTAATCTGTTGGAAATTAGAATTGTAAAGGGTAACTGTATCCCTTATTTGTTCAATACTATTTAATAAAACCATGGAGGGATCTCCGAGACGGCTAGGATTTCCGCCACACTGGCCTCCAACATTATATTGAGCTACAGCAATGGGTTTATCAGAAGAAATATAGGTGGATTCCCCTTTTTGATATTCAATAAATTGTCCTTTATTTAATTTATAAGTATCCTTTATGCTACCTTGGATATTTACGGTCGTTTCATCTTCCGACGCTAATATTCTGAAAACATCGAGGGTTACCTGAGCACTTAAAACGGAAATAAATTCTTTGCCCCAGGTTGAGATTGGATACATTTGTTCCAATAAATTATCTCTGGCATCACATATCATGGGTGTCCAGGAATTTCCTGCAAATAAAGCAAAAGGTTTATTTCCCAAAACACGAGTTCCTGTAATATCACTGCTACCTAAGGAGGTTTGAACCTGATAGGTCTGCCCAGGAGATAAGGTAATCTTAATGGATTCACCTTTTTTTCTACCTCCCTTGGTTTGGTCACTTAAAATAATTTCAATCTCCGTATCATCCTTTACAGAAACAATCAGAAGTTCACTTGGGTAAACATTATTACCTTGCTGAAAAGCTTTATATGCAATGGCATAATAATCATTACCTAAAGCATCATCAGGTAAAACGACGGACGCTTCAGATCGGTTATTATAATATTGATGCATATATACACTAATACTCTTTTCGCTACTTATCGAAATTCCGTTGTAAGACAGGATTTCAGAGCCTACGGTTTCAGCTGTTTTAGGTAAGGTTATAAGGGTAACTTGATTAGCAATAACCGAAAAAGATTGTTTCCAGCCTAAAAGGGGCATTTCAACAGTGCCTGAGGTATTATATTTGGAGGTAATCATAACCACCATATTATTTCTACCAATATCAATATGTTCTAAGAATGCAAGGTGAAATCTGGTTCCTTCATTGGATTGAGTAAGGGCAATACTGCTTATTGCCATCATGAATAGAAATAGGTAATTAATTTTCAACCCTTTTATTTAAGATGTTTGATAACCCAAAGTAGCAAAAGTTTAAAGAATTATTTAAAAAAAATTAAAATTTAGCATACTTTTTAATTTTTATGCGTTATTTCTGCTAAACTATTATCTTGTTAAACTTTTTAAATATAAAATAAGTAAAATATGCCAGTACGTTTTTTTCTAATTCTTTTGGGTCTTGGTTTTACATTCCTAACAGCACAGGAACAAGCTCCTAAAAATTGGTTTAATCTTGACCCTAAACAAGATGGTTTTCCAGGAATAAGTACAGAGTCCCTATATAACAGATTGCGCAGCATGGCTGGTAAAAAGGGGGAAACTGTAGTAGTTGCCGTCATTGATTCTGGAGTGGATTATGAACACGAAGATTTAAAATCTGTTATGTGGATCAATTCTGGTGAAATAGCAGGTGACGGCATTGATAATGACAAAAATGGTTATATCGACGATATCCATGGTTGGAATTTTATTGGTAATGCTAATGGTGAAAATGTTTATCATGATAATTTGGAAATTACCAGGCTATACGCTTCATACAAAAAAGAGTTCGACAAAGCAGATCCTAATTCTTTATCTGCAAAAGATAAAAAAAGATTTACAGAGTTCAAGGAAATAGAGGAGAAGGTTTTAGGTGAAAGGAAATCTTTAGGTGAAACCTGGCCTACTTATAGGGCTTTAAAGGAATCTGTGGCAAAATTGACAAAACAATTAGGAAAAGAAGCGGGTATTACCCTGGATGATTTGGATAAAGTGCAACCTGGTCCTGATCAAATGTTAGCAAGACTTGTACAAATATTAAAAGCACAAATGGGTCAAGGCGCTTCATTTGAAGGGTTTATTGATCAATTAAATGAAGCTTATAATTATTTTGACGGTAGGTATAATTATAATTACAATCCAGATTATGATCCAAGGATTTTAGTGGGTGATAATTATGCTGATGTAACCGAAAAATACTACGGAAATAACGATGTTAGAGGTCCTGATGCTAATCATGGAACGCATGTCGCCGGCATTATCGGTGCCGTGAGAGGAAATAATATAGGTATTGACGGCGTAGCAGATAATGTTCGTATCATGTCAGTTAGAACAGTTCCCGATGGAGATGAAAGAGATAAGGACGTTGCTAACGCTATCAGATATGCTGTGGATAATGGGGCAAAGGTTATTAATATGAGTTTTGGTAAAGGATATTCCCCCTATAAAAAGGCAGTAGATGAAGCTATTCGATATGCAGTAAAAAAAGATGTTTTATTAGTGCATGCTGCGGGAAATGACGGAAGTGAAAATAACGGAACGAATAATTATCCTAATGATGAATTTAGTAGGAAAGGATTATTTGGGCCTAAATTTGCCCCAAATTGGCTGGAAGTAGGTGCTTTAAATTGGGAGGGTGATGAAAATCTGGCTGCTGATTTTTCTAACTATAGTGGCAAAAGAGTCGATTTATTTTCTCCGGGTGTAGATATTTATTCCACCGTAGTAGGTTCCAAATACGATAGCTATCCAGGTACCAGTATGGCAGCTCCTATGGTGGCTGGGGCAGCAGCTCTTTTACGTTCCTATTTTCCTGACTTGACCGTGGTCCAGATTAAATCTATATTGATGGAGTCAGCCATTAAGCAAAATCAAAAAGTTGTAAAGCCTGGTACCGACGATGAAAAAATTCCGTTCTCTTCCCTTTCTGTTTCCGGAGGTATTTTAAATATTGAGAAGGCTTTCGAAATGGCTTTAGTAACCCCAGGAAAGAAAAAAACTACCTCAAAAAGATCTGTTTCCATAAAGGACTTACCAGCAAAAAAAGTGGTGGTTCCTTAATCCAGCTTCTTTTATATTATTTAAAAATAAAATGGTCGCCTCTTCCGGGTGACCATTTTATTTTTTATCCTACCAAAACGATTAAAAATATCCATTTTTAATCGTGAAAGGGTGGAATTTTAATAGGTGATGCCTTTTGTCTCCAGAAGTTCAAATGCTTCGCTCCAGGAAGGAATTTTATCAGCTTCAAAGCCAAACGTTTTTCCTGTGGCTATTTTATGAAATGATTTTATGGCTGTTAGATGAGTTCCATTTCTCATAAAATTTAACATCAAATCCCTGTTTTCCCATGTTGTAACAGTACATTGATATCCTCGTATCCGTTTTACAGCGCAATGCCTATTTCCTTTTGCTACCTGAGCCTCACGAAAAGTCGGGACAGCTAAAGTCCAGAATTTAATAAGTCCCCAAAGTCCCTTGGGTTTTAGTCCGGTTATTGAAACATACATAGCTTTTTCCAAATATATTAATTTGAAATAACCTCTAATTTCCCTTTTCCTGTTTTTTGACCCGATCTCCATTGGTAGAAATAAATTCCCGGGTTTAGGTTTGAAGCAGATAAAGGTATTGTTTTATGTTGATCGTTTTTTGAAATTAGCTGATCTGATACCTTGTTTCCCAACATGGAGAAAAGACTCAGAAAAATGTCATCGTCGAAATTTCCATTCATTTGGATATTAAAAACACCATTTCCCGGATTAGGAAACAGGTAAATGGTTTCCTGTATATCTTCTTCCAGAGTTACGGGTTTGTTTGGTAAGGCAGCAGTGCAATTGCCCTGATGAATACGTATATTTCTGAACATTGCATCTCCGGGCGGATTAAATCTGTCTTCATCGCAAATAAGCACAAATCTGGAAAAGGTCCCTGTATAAAATCTTCCAACAGGAATAGATACTTTTTGCCAGTTAGAAAGGTTGTTAAAAGATCGGTGATTTTGGATTCCCCATCGTTGGTAACCACCTACTTGAAAACTTAGATTTGCACTAATTTCTTCGTTATTATCAAAGCCAATACCTATGATTTCTGGAGCCAGATTACTTCTGAATTCAAAATCGACAACGGTATTAGATGTAACTACATAATTTCCAATGATTTTTTTCCAGGCATTTGCTTTCAGATGTGCGCCTTTTCCATTTTCTATAATCTCAACGGTACCTAAGTCTTGTGTACCTGCAAAAGTTAAAACCTTATTTTTTATCAGATCTAAAAATAAACAAGTTGAATCAGGTGTGCCTGATCCGCTTCCAGAACCAGAACCTGATCCACTTCCAGAACCTGATCCACTTCCAGAACCAGAACCACTTCCTGAACCTGTTCCGCTTCCCGATCCACTACCACTTGAAACTGATTTAGGGACACAAAAATTCAGATTGGTGTTATTTGTAAACGATCCAGATCTTGAAAGGACTGAATCTTTTACATTTGAAATGATAAATCCTCCATTACCATAACTGCAACATAGTCCATCACCGCCATTATCTGCAATTTGTAGTGTATAACAGCCAGGCATAAGGCAAAGTTGAGCATTAACCTTTTGCCCATTTCTTTTATTTAAATAGGGGCCGCCAGAAAGTCTGACTGCTTGAGCACTATCTCTTAATTGCCAGGTAGTTTCAGTACCAAATAGATCAAGTGTTAATTCTAATTTTATTGTCCGGCAAGAGTCAACTGTTCCTGAACCTGTTCCCGTTCCACTTCCCGAACCTGCTCCATTACCGCTGGATGAGCCTCCGCCTGTTCCACTTCCTGTACCTGTACCCGTTCCACTTCCACTTCCACTTCCACTTCCGCTGGACGATCCACCTCCTGTTCCTGTTCCGCTGGACGATCCACCGCCTGTTCCTGTACCTGAATTATCAATTGGGGGACATGTTTGTAGGCAAGTTGCCGAAGCAATTCGATGTCTAATCACATTTCCAGGTTGTTCTCCAAATCCATTTCCAAATTTAGTGCCAACGGAAGTATTATGGCAGTATGACATTATAGTTCCTCCATTTGGAGGTAGTGGGGGGAGCGCACAACCACCCTCTGTAACTCCGGCACAACCATCTAATGCGGTACTATTTCCATTCCATACACAAGCATGCGTATGTTGAGAACCTAGAATATGCCCTAATTCATGAGCCATAACCATCACATTCCATGAAAATGCCGGTACATTTTGAAATGATTTCAGCGCACTGCCAAAACTTAATTTAAATCGAGTTGATGATGCGCAAACCCCATTTAACCAAGCTATTCCTCCTCGACCTTTGTAAGAAACTAATTGTCCAATATCCCCTTTTATCGTCTGTCTTTGCGCACCAAATTGGGTGAGCATATTGTAATCACTTCCTGTATATGGGCTCGGTACATCCCAAAGGAATAATCCGCTGAGCCTTAGATTTATGTTTTCATTGGAGTACAACGTAGCTACTTGATTGAACCATCCGGTCATGAATGCCGTCGTATTGGTAGTACCTCCTTTGTCTGAAAATATATCGTAATCAACCTCTAAATAAACGTTAACACATTTAGGACCAGTTCTTAAGGTTGCATTACTACTTAATTCCTGGGGGCTGTATGGCCTGGTATCATCTGGGGTTAAACAAGTTAATTTTTCTTTTGTGGGAAATGCGTCTGCGGGATATAAAATATGGGGAACATTTGGATTTCCTTCCGTTTCTTCCATTGGTCCAAATACCTGCATTCCTGTTTCATTTGTGAATATGGATCCTTGAATACCTGATTCACTTACAGTTACAGCGGCAAAAGAACCCGGATTTTTTGATACTATTCCCCGGAAATGCTGAATATCTGAATTTTCCTCCATAGTCACTCCTGAAGCGTGCATCAACTGAAAATCAGTGCTTAATAAATCAACGGAAACCAGTTCAATGGATAGACTTTCTTTAAGCCCTGGAACGACGAGTGTAAATTGTTTTGGGGCGTCATCTAATAGCCGTCTTATTCGGGAAGGGGAAGTGGAGAAAAATTTCTTTTCGGAAAAAGCTTCATTCGCTCCTTTATACTGTCGGAGCGAACCATTCTCTTCGGTAAATAAGGCATAAGGTCTAAATGTTTTGCCCTCTTTTCTGGCGGAACCAACTAAACTCTGCGGACTTAATTCTTGACTATTTGCAAGAATTGTTAAGGACAAAAAAACAAAAGTGATAAGTATTCTCATATCTCCAAAATAGCAATTAAAAGTGTATTTATAGATACACTACGGGTGATTTTGGAGAGGTTAACTTTCTATTTGAATGGCAAATATAAACACATATTTCATTAAATTAAAATTTTTTTATCTCATTAAATATATATATATCTATGTGAAATCTAATTAATTAGTTAATAGTGCATGGAAATATCCTGGTTTTTACAATACAGATAGATTGTCCAATTCACGGCACAAACCATTATCCCGCCAGGGGCCAAAGGGATTAATGGACATTTATCCCGCCAGGGGCCAAAGGGTACATTGAAACATTTTGTGCCGCCAGGGACCAAATAGCAAGAGACATGTGACCCCTCCGGGGTCAGGA
>JANQZX010000073.1 GCA_030728245.1 Saprospiraceae bacterium
CCAGAAGTAACGCTTAATCATTAAATTTTTGATATGTCACGATTTGTTTTTTACTTGTTTCTTTTATTGCTTGTGCCTTCTTGTTCGGCTTCCTTATTTATGCCTTCAGGAATTCCGGTAACACAGCGAAACATCCCTAGAGTGGATAAAATGCCCTTCCATCCGAAGCCATATAAATTTCGTGACTGGAAAAAAACAGCCCTTGATTTTGATGATTATGTTTTTGATTTCAGTCAGAAAGGACCGTTTCTTCCATTGATCTGGCTGGATGGTCAGAAAAGGAATTTTCCCGACACAACTTTTGGAATTTATACGGCCCTGGGTGATATAAGGATGGGACCTTCCGTAAATAATGGTGAAAATCATGAAGCTTTGGGTGCCTTGGGTGCTGTTTTAGGGGCAACGATGGTGGGTATAGATAAAAGTAAACAGGAGGGAATAAACTATGTACGCATGCTACGTAATTATTTCAATAAGGACAATGGTTGGAATATTATACAGAATTTCACCAATAAAGGGGCTCATATTGGTGGTGGTTATGGAAATGATTTTTGGTACGAGGTTCATAATAATGTCTTATTTTATAGTGTTGCTGACAAATATCGGGATGAACCGGAATTTGATGAAATTTTATTCCAAATCGCTGAGCAATTCTACAAGTCTGACTCCCTGATGGGCAGTAGTTACAGCTACTCTTATTTTGATTTTAAAGAAATGAAGGGATATAAAAATCATATTCCAACACAGGAAGATGTTGCCGGTGGATATGCATTTATTTTATATTCTGCCTGGGTAAAATTTAAAGATCCCAAATATCTCAAAGCTGCTCAAAATGCTATAAACGTATTATATAATCAAAAGGAAAATCGTTTTTATGAGGCTATGATGCCAGTTGCGGCTCAGATTGCTTCGCGTTTAAACGCAGAACATGGCGCTAATTATGATCTTAACAGATTTTTGGACTGGACATTTGATGGTTCGGCAGTTGGTCGCGAAGGTTGGGGGGTATTGGCTGATCAATGGGGAGGATTTGATGTCAGTGGTTTGGCGGGAAGTACAGTGCATAATGGTGGTTATGGTTTTCTTATGAATACGTTTGACCTGATTTTGCCTCTGTCCACTATGGTTCGTTATGATCAGCGATATAGCAACGCGGTTGGTAAATGGGCGCTCAATGCCTCTAATGCAGCCAGATTTTGTTATCCTTATGAAATGCCCGATTCACTTCAAGCCATTCCACAATTCAAAGGAATTACCAAAAATGTTATTGCTTATGAAGGAGTTATAAAGGAATCTATCTATCCGGAATTTAAGGGTATTACCCCATTTGCTCAGGGGGATGGACCGTTATGGTTTCCTAATATGCCTCCACAAACCATGTTTTCAGTCTATGGAAGTGGTCATGTGGGCTTCTTTGGTGGAATAATAAGTTCCACTAATGTGCCGGAAATTTTACAAATTAACTGTACCAATGCTGACTTTTATTCCAGTCAAAAAAGCTATGATACCTATTTATACTTTAATCCTTATGATACAAAGCAACAAGTGGATATTAATCTTGGTAATGGTAAATACCATCTTTACGACTTGAATACCCAGACAATTATCAAGAGAAATGCCACGAAAATTACTTCATTTACTATTTCAGGACAGTCATCAACCATGTTTGTTCTTGTTCCGGCAAATCTTAAATTTAGTATCAGAAACGGTCAATTACATGCAGGTGATGTGATAGTTGATTACCGGTACAAAAAAAGTGAATCAACAGCATTAAGTAGATAGTATCGTATATTCTGCCGGTTACCTTCAAATAACTGGCAGATTATTACTTACCTAGGTTGATAAAGCAGTCAGGCTGACTAAAACTAATTTTGGACTACTATTAAAATATAGATTTGTTTGCAAATTAAGTATTTCTTTATTTTTCGATGTGCTACACTCATTTCCGCAATGTGACCTATCCTAAAAAAAGTTTACACTTTTCATTCCTGACCCCTTGGGGGATAATCCTTTTTATAGGTAGTATTGGTTTTTTTAACTTTACCCATAAATGCATAGTAACCTTTATTTCGTCTCCGCTTTATTGATATTCTCTATGCCATTTATCAAGGCGTCCGGATTAAACGAAATACTATCTATCCCTTGCTCCACAAGAAATTGAGCAAATTCAGAATAATCACTTGGTGCTTGACCGCATAATCCGATTTTCACGCCACATTTTTTGGCTGTTTCAATGACATTTTTCAACATCCATTTCACCGCTTCGTTATTCTCATCAAATAAATGGCTGATAATGGCTGAATCGCGGTCAATTCCAAGGGTAAGTTGTGTTAAATCATTGGAGCCGATAGAAAATCCATCAAATACTTTTGCAAACTTTTCTGCGAGAATTACATTGCTCGGTATTTCAATCATCACATATATTTCCAGTCCGTTATCCCCTTGTTTTAATCCAAAATCTTCCATCAGCTTCACCACTTTTTCACCTTCTTCCACGGTTCTGCAAAATGGTATCATGACTTTTACATTGGTGAGTCCCATTTGATTTCGAACCGTTTTAATTGCCTCACATTCTAAGCGGAAACCTTCCCTGTACAAAGGACTGTAATACCTTGATGCTCCCCTGAAGCCAAGCATGGGGTTTTCTTCATCGGGTTCAAATTGTTTGCCACCAATCAAGTTCGCATATTCATTAGTTTTAAAATCGCTCATCCTGACAATTACCTCTTTTGGATGAAATGCTGCCGCAACAAAGGCAATGGCCTGAGATAGTTTATCAATAAAGTATGCTGATTTGTCGGGATGATTTTTCGTGAGCCGTTCTATTTCTTGTTTTGCTTTTTCATCCTTTAACGCATCAAAATTCACTAAAGCCATGGGGTGAATTTGAATAGAATTATTGATTACAAATTCCATTCGCATTAAGCCTACACCCTGATTTGGATAGAATGAAAGTTGTAACGCTTTATCGGGATCGGCCAAAATAAACATGGCTTTTGTCTTTGGGACTTTTGTATTTACAAGATTGATTTCTTTTTCCTCCCAATGTAATTTTCCTTCATAAATTCGTCCTTCATCACCTTCTGCACAAGAGACGGTGATGAACTGACCATCTATAATCTTTTCGGTGGCATTGGTTGTTCCTACCACAGCTGCTACGCCAAGTTCACGGGCAACAATAGCGGCATGGCTTGTTCTTCCCCCTTTATTTGTAATAATAACTGACGCTTTTTTTAATACTATGTTCCAATCGGGATTGGTTATGTCCGTAACTAATATTTCGCCGGGTTGCAATTTGTGTGCTTCCGCAGGCGATTCCAAAACCCTTGCTACTCCTGAAACTATTTTGCTTCCAACGGCTTTGCCGATGGTTATTACCTTTCCTTTTTCTGTTAAGCGATATTCTTTAAAGGATATACTCCTGGTTTTGTTATGAATAGTCTCAGGTCTGGCCTGAACAATAAACAGTTCATTTGTCATTCCATCTTTTGCCCATTCAATATCCATAGGCATATTATAATGCTCCTCTATTTTCAAACACCATGAAGCCAATATTTCAATTTCAGCATCTGATAGAACAAATAATAGTTGTTTGTCTATCGGCGTGTCAATATTTTCTATGCTCTTATTCACTGCATTTTGTCCCTGAGCATAAATCATAGTTTTTGATTTGCTCCCTAATTTCTTAGTAACGAGTGATTTATTTCCATTGCGAATAGATGGTTTAAATACATAGAATTCGTCCGGATTAACGGCTCCCTGCACCACGTTTTCGCCTAAACCCCAACTTCCTGTAAGGTAAATCATATTTTCAAAGCCAGTTTCGGGCTCTATAGTGAAACCGACACCTGCAGAGGCAATATCGGATCGCACCATACGCTGAACGCCAACGGACAATGCAACATGCATGTGCTCAAATCCATTATTTATTCTGTATTTGATTGCTCTATCGTTAAATAATGAAGCGAAACATTTCTGGCAGGTATGAAGCAATACTTCTTCTCCTTTTATATTCAAAAATGAATCGTGCTGACCGGCAAAACTTGCAGTAGGTAAATCTTCAGCGGTAGCACTGCTTCTAACTGCTACTTCCATTTCAGTATTATAACTGGCATTCAAATGTCTGTATGCTAATTTTATTTCATCGGCAAGAAGTTGCGGAATAACGGCATTTAGTATCAATGCTCTTGCTTCTGCGCCTATTTCCCGAAGATTTGAAAAGTTTTGCTGGTCGATTTTATTCATCAAAAGGGTAAGCCTTTCCCGGATGTTATTTTCGTCCAAAAATAACCAATATGCTTCTGCTGTGGTCGCAAAGCCATCAGGAATATTTATACCTTTGGGAGTAAGCCTGTTGAACATTTCTCCAAGCGAAGCATTTTTACCTCCCACGAGAGCGACCTGATTGTTGGATAACTCTTTGAATTGCTTTATAAATGTATGTTTCATTGGGTTTTTATTTTAATTTGAATGTAATGTAGGATAAAACCAAATTTAAGATATAATTTCAATTAGTTCTTAAAACGATGGATGACATTTATCACCATTATTGTGGAAGTTGAAATATTGGCGGAAACTTTATACTGGCAAAATGGATGTGGTACGTCATTTTATTTGTTTTATAGTTTCCTCAAGTAACTTTCTGGTGCAAATACTTTTATGGTAGCTTTTTTGTAGTCTTTTGGATATTATAAAATTTGCAATTATTTATCTATAACGAAATTTCAAATTTTAAAAAATTAATAGATATTCAATAGTCGAAAATGTGAAATATATACTAACCTATCCTAAAAATAGTTTACACTTTTCATGCCTGACCCCCTCGGGGTCACACGTCTATACACTATCATGCCCCTGGCGGCAAAAATGGGCTCAAATTACCTTTTAGCCCCTGGCGGCACAAATT
>JANQZX010000074.1 GCA_030728245.1 Saprospiraceae bacterium
TGACAAAAATAATTATTATTTCTATATATCCTATATAATTAGTAGAATAAATAAATTCATGTGATTTTTAGCAACCTAAGAAGTTGCCCCAATAATTAGCTCCATTGTTTAATTTAATAAACAACTATAAATCAATACGATAAAATAGGGGAAAATAAAAAGGTAGATAGGGGAAATACCAATTCCCCTAATATAATTAGTTTTCTACATTTTAACCAAATACATTGCGACCTTGAAATAAAAATATTTTTTTTTAAAGACCACCGTATTATGAAAACAAGAAAAAACATTCTTTCCATTTTGTTTTTCGCCCTAGTTATTTTTAACCTAAGCGCTCAATCACCTGCTTTGGATGATAAATACAGAAGAAGCACTTTACAAATGGTTTTAATCGAATCTGAAAATTTCCCCAATAAAGAAACGGTCATAAATTCCTGGAATAAAGTGCCATTTCCAGACAAGTATAATAAACATGGAGCACCATTTACCAATATAAACATTGCTGATATCAATCCGACCGATGATGATTTGCTCAAAGCTGGATTTTTAACAGACACCGTTAAAGGAAAAGTTGAAATTTTAATAGCTGAAACGGCAAAAAAATCATTGCGATATTTAGATGAGAAACAGACCCTGGCTATCATTTTACCCAATGAAAAACAACTATATAAAATCAAGTTAGATAAATATATTGAATCGAATGATATAGCTAAAAAAGTGGTATCGAAATGGTTTAATATGAACGATAAGGGCAAATTTAACATGCAACTCATTCAGGAAAGAGGTTTGTATAATGCCAGTGAAATAGAGGCCAATATCGCAAAGGGTCAAGCGAGAGGAATGGCCTCCTTAGGTGACGCTGGAGAACAATTGATTAATAATACCTTTGTCACCTTTACAAAATTATCCTTTTATGCCAATGAACCAGTAGCCAGAGCGTTCGCTGATGCCTCTCTTGCTGCCCTGGCAGGTAAACCGCAAATTTTAGTTAAAGCGGCCACAAAACAAATTGAGGCAACTTATGAAAAAACCAAGGAAGGTTACACGCTGCTGTCAAAAACGTGGTTGTATAAACTTACCTGGAATGAAAGTATCGCCAATACCTTTTATGAAAAATTATGGGCAAATCCAGAGGCATTTAAAAAATCCAAAATTTTCAAATTAGAATACGTAAGTGTTCAGTATAATCAGAGTTTGGTCACTTTCAAAACGGGTGAATCAAGAACAGAGGAACAAATAATTGACCTTGCCCTGGTTAGAAATATTGACAATGCCTTTGCTGAACTTCAAAAAGATAATGATGTATTCAAGACAAAATCGCCTATTTATTCTATTGCACCAATTACTGCAAAGATTGGGATGAAAGAGGGATTAGATGGAGGAGAGACTTTTGAAGTACTTGAACTAACTTACAACGCTAAAACGGGTCTTACCTCCTATAAAAGTTTAGGGAAAATAAAAGCTGATGCTAATCTGGTTTGGGATAATCGATATAATGCCGATGAAAAAACAGCCCAATATCTCGATAAAAATGGAGCTCCTTTGGCATCAGGCCTCGAAGGAACTAAATTTAGTGATTCCGAGAAAGTGCAAATTGGTATGTTAATTAAACAAATTAGGTAAGGTCCGGAAATAAGGTAAAATGAAGACATCGATAACTAATATTCACGTATTTCTTCTTTTGATATTGGGATTTAATATCAGCTATGGACAAGGAAAACGTAACAATGACGCAAATACACACGCCTGGAAATATGAAATTGAAGGGATTGGAACGGGTGTTCAAGGCAGCTATCAGGTCAAAATCTGGTCTATCGGATCATCTCAGGAAGCTGTCATTGAACAAGCTAAAAAAAATGCAGTACATGCGATAATTTTTAAAGGATTTCCCGATAATAACCGAGTAAAAGGTCAGAAACCATTGGCTACAAATCCCAATCTGGAACAAGAACAACTTGCCTTTTTTGACGAATTCTTTTTAAATGGAGGCAAATATCTAAAGTTTGTTTCTTTATTGGCAAATGGTAGTATTCTTCCCGAAGATCGTATCAAACTAGGTAAGTCCGAATATAAAATTGGCGTAATTGTCTCGGTGAATAGCGCTGAACTTAGAAGGGACCTGGAAAATGCGGGTATTATCAAAGGGTTAACTACCGGTTTTTAATCTTGGATGGAATGAAGAATTATATACCAATATTAGGCATCCTTGTCTTTCTATTTTCTTGCCAATCGCAAAAAAATATTGCTGGAAATTATACCTACAAAACAGAATGTGCAGGAAATGCTGACGATGGCCATTTTTTATTAAAAGCCTGGGGAAAAGGGGTGAATAAAAAAGAAGCTTTAGAGGATGCCCATAAAAATGCACTCAAAGATGTTTTGTTTTCAGGCGTTTTTACTGGTGATGCAGCTTGTGCAAGAAATGCGTTGTTGACAGAAGTTAATGCCATTGAAAAACATAAAGCGTTTTTTGAAAAATTCTTCGAGCGCAACGGAGATTATAAAGATTTCATCAAAGAACGAAAAAATGGGGTGAACCCAAAATATGATAAGAAAAAATCCCGGTTCGGTGTTGCTTATGGTACTATTTTGATATTCAAACAAACTGAACTGGATAATTATTTGACGAAAAAAGGAGTAAAAAAGAGTTCTAATGACTAAGTTACATTGTCTTGCTATTATTCTGATGATGCCCTTCCTAAGCATTGGTCAAGCAAAAAAACCAACTTTGATGGTCGTCCCAAGCGATCTATGGTGTAAAGAATATGGTTATTTAACTGAATTCAATAATCAGGGTACCAAAGTATTGATTCCCGATTATAAAAAAGCCTTGCAAGAAGATGCTAATTTAATTTTAGTCATCAGCAAAATAAATGAATTAATGGCAGACCGGGGTTTTCCGTTAAAAAACCTGGAATCTATCCTTAAATCCCTGGAAAATCAGTCAGCAGAGGATGCTCTTTTAATGAATAACGAAGGAGCAGAGATTAACGAAAATCCCATTGACAAGTTAAAAAAAGTAGCCAAAGCTGATATAATTATCCAGATGACCTATACTATTCAAAGTATCGGACCTAAAAATACCGTAACTTTTAATCTGCAAGGAATAGATTCATACACTAATAAACAAATTGCAGGTTCATCTGGGACGGGAGCGCCATCATTTACCGCCGAAATTCCTGTTCTTTTAGCAGAAGCCGTCGTTGCCAACATTGATCTTTATAATGTTCAACTTCAAAATCATTTTGACGACATGTTCGAAAATGGCAGGGAAGTAATACTTAGGGTTCTTACCTGGAATAATTGGGAACATAATCTTGAATCGGAAGACTTCGGTGGTGATATGCTTAGCAATATCATTGAAAATTGGGTACATGAAAATACCGTAAAAAATAGATTTAGTACCCTGGATGCCACTGAAAATATGATGGTCTTTGAGCAGGTTCGCATTCCTCTTTTCAATGAAAAAGGTCAGGCTACTGACACGAGACGCTGGGCTTTCAATCTTAAAAAGTATTTAATGGATAAATTCCAAATTGAGTCTAAACTCATGATGAAGGGATTGGGACAGGCACAGTTAATATTGGGCGACAAATAATATAAACATAATGAAACACAAATTATTACTCATTTTAATCATCTTTATTCCCTCATTAACAGGTATTTACTCGCAAAATAGTATAGACACTTTAAGTGATTTCAACCGAATCACCCTGCATAGTTATATTCCTCCTCAGGTAGAAGGTCTGACTCCGATCATTGAAAGTCAGTTGAATAACATCATAAATCAAATCATTGTAAAAAATGGATTTGGCAGTACATCAAATAAAAATCGATTTATCATAACCCCACATATTGATATTTTATCAAAAGAAATTACTTCTACCGCGCCGGCTATGCACGTATATACTATGCAAGTTTCCTTATATATTGCTGATGGTATCGAGGGAACACTTTTTTCTACTTATTCTAAAACTTTAAAGGGAGTTGGCCAAAACGAGACAAAAGCATATATCTCTGCTATTAATCATTTGAGAAATGCTGATTCCGGGTACACAGAATTTTTACAGCAAGGTAAAAATAAGATTATTGAATATTACACCTCAAAATGTCAGTTTATTCTAACTGAAGCTCGGGCAAATGCAGAAAAGCGCGAGTTTGACCAAGCCATTGCTTCACTTACTGCTATTCCCTCTGTTTGTAAAGAATGTTATGAAAAAGCACAGGATCTATCCATAGAGATTTTTAAGAAAAAACTCTCCTTTTCGTGTGCCCAAAGTTTAACGCAGGCACAAGCAGCAATAGCACAAGATAAATGGGAGGATGCGGCTCAATTTATTTCTTTGTATACCCCAGATATGGACTGTTACCCAGAGGTCATTAAGTTATTAAATAAAATTTCAGCTCACCACTGTGCGGTGAATTTAGGCGGGGCAAAAAGTGCCTGGGCCACAAGAAATGTTGAAGCAACCGCTGAATTTTTATCAAAAATTCCTACTGACTCAGATTGTTCCTCCGATGCAAAATCTATTATGAACAGTATTTCAGGTAGCCTCGATGCCGCTCAAAAGAAAAGTTGGGACTTGGCTTACGAAAAATACAATAGAAATCAGGTTTTAAATGAGACCAGACAAAGTTCGGATCTAGCCATGAAAAATCGGGAGATGAGTTTTAAAGAAAAACAATTATATGACCTTAAAAAGAGGCAAATACAAGCTGCAAAGGAAGTAGGCATAGCTTTTGCCAAAAATCAATCCAATAATGTTTCGTACAATCTAAGAGATTGGTGGAAATAAAAGGAATTGGTCTAACAGGATGCCCAGCTCTGTTACCTTTAAACCATTTAATATTTCAC
>JANQZX010000075.1 GCA_030728245.1 Saprospiraceae bacterium
GTTGCCGTGAGTGTCAGTGTATCAACATCCGTTTTCAGACTTCTTAATTTTTCTTTGGAGGCTACGCCAAATTTCTGCTCCTCGTCAATGACAAGCAATCCTAAATCTTTAAAATGGGTATCTTTTCCCAATAAACTATGGGTACCAATAATAATATCGACTTTACCGTCGGCCAATTTCGCAAAAGTTTCCTTCCTTTCTTTGGTGGTTCTGAAGCGATTAACATAATCGACCGTAACGCCGAAGGGCTCCAGGCGACCATGAAAAGTCTTGGCATGTTGCAGTGCTAAAATGGTCGTTGGTACCAATATGGCCACTTGTTTACCTGCGACCACCGACTTAAAGGCTGCTCTTATGGCAATTTCCGTTTTCCCAAAACCTACATCACCGCAAATTAAACGGTCCATAGGGTATGGTTTCATCATATCAGCTTTCACGTCCACAGTCGCTTTATACTGGTCCGGTGTATCCTCATAAATGAAGGATGCTTCCAGTTCGTCCTGTAAATAACTGTCAGGAGGAAAGGCAAATCCCGGGGCAGCCCTCCGTTGGGCATACAGTTTTATGAGCTCTGCGGCAATATCTTTAAGTTTCTTTTTAGTTTTATTTTTCAGATTTTTCCACGCATCGGAGCCCAGTTTGCTAAGTTGAGGTTCCGTGCCTTCCTTTCCCACATACTTTGAAATCTTATGCAAGGAATTGACACTGACATATAAGATGTCATTATTCTTATAAAATAATCTTACGGCCTCCTGTAAATTTCCATTAATTTCAATTTTCTGAAGACCTGAAAATTTACCAATACCATAGTCAATATGAGAGACAAAATCACCTGGCTGTAAATCTTTTACCAGTTTTAGTTGCAGCGCCTGATCTCTGGAATAAGAGTGTCTAAGTTTAAAACGGTGAAATCTATTAAAAATCTGATGGTCTGTAAAACAGGCAATACCCAAACCCTCGTCTATAAATCCTTCATGTAAACCAATAATCACTGGGTGAAAAATGAGTTCCGCTTTCATGTCATCAAAAATGGCATGAAAACGTTCTACCTGCCGTGCATTTTCCGTAAACAAATAGATTTCCTGCTTTTTGGCCTGTCTTTCTTTCCAATCGGCAATGAGGAGGTCAAAATTTCTATTGAACTGAGGCTGGGGCTTTCCTGAAAAATCAATTTGACTTGTTATGGGAATAGGTTGATTTCTTGCACTAAAACACAGGATTGATTTTGCGCAAAGTGCTAAAAGAAGTGCATCTGACTTGACGTAAGATTTTTCACGGGCAAAATCAGCCTCCTCACCTTCGTGCAAAATAGAAATGGTTTTACTAAAATCCGCAGCCTTTTCCTCGCAAATCACTAATTTTTCACGCAAAAGATTCAAATCCCATACAACAACCAGTGTTTCCGGGCGCAAAATATCAGTAAATGCCACTTTATCTGATTTTTCAAATCTTTTGTTCATATTGGGAACAATGCTGACTTTGACCAATTCCGTTTGGGAAAGTTGGCTCATGGGATCGAAAGATCTGATTCTTTCTACCTCGTCGTCAAAAAGCTCAATACGATAGGGAAGTTCATTACCAAAGGAATAAATGTCGATAATTCCCCCTCTGATTGAAAATTGACCAGGTTCATAAACGAACTCTTCCCTTGAAAAACCATAGTCTAACAGTACTTCAATAATAAAATCTCTATCAAGTTTTTCCCCTTTTGAAAAATTAAGTCTGGTTTTCTCGAGATCGACAGGGTTCACCACTTTTTCGAAAAGCGCTTCCGGATAGGTAACAATAACCGTTGATTCCGCTTTATCATACAAAGCCGAGACAACTTCCGTTCTTTCCAGGATATTTGGCTTATTTATTTCGTCGAAATGGGTAGGTCTTTTAAAAGAATCGGGAAAAAAATAAATTTGTTTTTTATCAAATAACAAACTGAGGGTATTCCAAAAATAAGCGGCAGCCTCTTTATTTTCAGCAACGATTAAAAACGGTCTTTTTTGTCGTTCATACAGTCCGCGAACAATAAAACACTCCTGAGCGCCAAAGACAGCTGTTGCCCGTAAACAAGCAGGATATTGGCTTTCAAAAATACGATCTATCTCTTTTAAGCGAGAATCATTGGTGTATTTTTCAATCAGGCTTTTCTTCGCGATTTGGTTCATAAGGTAAACTGTATATATTTGATGGCCTTACCTTCCCCCAAAAACTTATTTTCATAACGTGTTTTGGTAGTAAGCAAAGGGTTTGGAAGTTCAGCCGCATAAATATCATCATTAGCGATAATCACTTTGGCATCCTTCTCCTTTGAGAGTATGTCTAAAGAATATTGATAGAGCGTCGATTCGTCTGTTTTCAAATGAATAATACCGTCAGGCTTCAACATTTCTCTATACTTTTCTAAAAATGCAGGTGAAGTTAACCTCCTGTTAATGCGATAATTTTCCAAAAAAGGATCTGGGAAAGTAATCCATATCTCAGAAACTTCATTCTTTCCAAAGAAGAAAGAAATCATTTCGATTCTTGTTCTAAGAAAGGCAAGGTTTTTTAAATTTTCTTCCAATCCGATAGATGCCCCTTTCCACAAACGGGAACCTTTACAATCTATACCAATGATATTTTTATCTGGAAATAATCTGGCGAGTGCAACGGAATATTCCCCATAACCACAACCAAGCTCTAAAATAAGAGGAGCCTCCTTTTGAAAATGCCCTTCATTCCATTTCCCAGCGAGCTCTTTTTCTGCACCAAACGCCCCTGCGAGCATAGCACTTCGCCCGTCATTATTTTCATAAACATTGGGAAAAGAAAGTAAATCGGCGAAGCGTTGCAATTTATTTCGCTTGCTCATAGCTTATAATTTTCAATAATGAATAAATTTAGGTGGGCAAAAATAGTATATTTGTAAACAACAAAGAACCATTTATGAAACACCTGTTTTCAACTATTTTTGCCGCCCTGTTTGTTGCTTGCACCGCTATGGCACAAACACCTGCTGCACCCGTCGATTTTTATCCGCCATCTGTTGTTCCCGATAGGATTATTGCCACCTGGCATGACGACCCCGCTACCTCTTTTTCGGTAAACTGGCGTACTTCCATTAATGTCAGTAAGGGAATAGCACAAATTCAAAAAGCGGCTGCCGGACCCGATTTTGATAGTGTAAAACTGGGGGAAGCAACCTCTGAGGTACTCATCAACGATTTACATGCTGCTCATTATCATTCTGTTAAATTTTCAGGATTGAGCCCTGAAACAACTTATGCTTATCGGGTGGGTGACGGAAATATCTGGAGCGAATGGGTACATTTCACGACCGCTTCCAAAGGAGTGAAACCCTTTTCTTTTCTATATTTTGGTGATGCTCAAAACGATCTGAAATCAAAATGGTCAAGAACCATTCGTCAGGCTTACAGTGATTTACCTAAAGCTGATTTTATGATTCACGCGGGTGATTTGATCAATATTAATAAGAGAGATCAGGAATGGGGAGAGTGGTTTTATGCCGGAGGTTGGATTTATCAAAATATGCCCAGCATATTAACCCCTGGTAATCACGAATATACCCGTATTACCCCTACAGATTATAAGTTGACACCTCATTGGAGACCGTCTTTTACCTTACCAGAAAATGGACCGAAGGGCTTAGAAGAAACCGTATATTATACTGATTTTCAAGGAGCCAGGATTATTTCCTTAAATACCACAGCCTTTTTAGCACATGCGAAAGATAGCGCTGCTCAAATGGAGTGGTTGGATAAGGTACTTGCCAATAATCCCAATAAATGGACATTTGTTACCATGCATCATCCCGTTTATTCGCCGGCTGCAGGGAGAGATAATCCCGAACTTAAAAATAGCTTAAAACCTCTTTTTGATAAATACAATGTTGACTTGGTTCTTCAAGGCCATGATCATACCTACGCCCGTGGTGGTAATAATCTGCCAGAGGGAAGTATGGTGATGGATTCGACTGGACCTGTTTATGTTGTTTCCGTGAGTGGCCCTAAAATGTATCTTTCAAGTATGCTTTCCTGGATTGACAGGGCGGCAAATGAAACGCAACTTTACCAAACCGTGCATGTTAACGGCGATTCTTTAACTTACGCTGCTTATACGACGCTGGGCGATTTATACGATAAATTTAAGATTGTTAAAAAAGCAGGAAAAAGCAAGCAATTTATTGACGAGGAACCCTTTGGCTATCAAGAACAAATAAACCTTTCCCCGGCGCGTCTTGATAAAATGAAGGAAGAGGAAAGGACGCTTTGGACAAACCGCTTCAGCGAATATAAAGCCAGAAAAAAAGTAAAGGAAGATAATTATCGCAAGAGCCAGCTTGCCAAAAAACCGGCAAAAAAGAAATAACCTTATTAACGGATGAGGCTGTCTAAAAAGATAGCCTCTTTTTTTTGCTACCTTATATATTGGGCTAATAGACCTGATGGATTACGGATTTTAAGGATTACAGGATTTCACGGATGATAGCGAACGTCTTCGGTTTAAATATAATGGTAGAGACGCGATGCTTCGCGTCTTCTCCCCGATAGGTTTTAATTTAATATTTACTCCTAACAATCGGTTCTGAATCAGGATTTACAGGATTTTGAGGATTACAGAGAACGTCTTCGGTTTAAACATAATGGTTATTCGACGAAGTAGCCAATAATCCCTAAAATGGCGACATCACACAGGGGCATAGCCCCGCCATCTTCGTAACGCTCCACTGTAGGGTCCTAAATGGCATTTTCCCTCCAATGGTGTACCATTTAAAGTGCAAAACCACGCAAATAAACCTACCCAGGCATAGTTGGTCTGACCTCTATTTTGCTTGGCAGGGTTCTA
>JANQZX010000076.1:0-855 GCA_030728245.1 Saprospiraceae bacterium
CGCCAGCATTATAAAGTGATTTTATCTCATTTTCAGAAAGTGCCCGGTTCCAAATGGCGATATCGTCAATGTTGCCATTAAAAAATCTGCTTAAATTCTTGGTTTCATTTCCAAATAAAAGGGGTTGAGTACTTTTTTGTAAGCTATACTTTACATTTACACTTGATACAAGGCTTCCATCTATATATAATTTTGCACTAACTCCATCATAAGTTCCAGTTAAAAGATGCCAACCTTGTGTATAGGTTGAAGCTTTTACCGTAGCGCCTCCATTCAACCCCGAACCATCATTATAACCGAATTGTATTAATGTTTCATAGCCATTGATTATTAATTGATAACCTGTACCAACATCTATCCTTCCCTTACCCAAGAGTGTCTGATCTATCTGTAATGGTGAATTCGTAAGGTACCAACCACTTAAGGTATAATTACTAGTTAAGTCAAGAATATCTGCATCTTCAACTTGAATAAAATCATTTTGTCCATCAAATGCATAAGCAGAATTATTATTCATAAACCTATCGCTCGTCAAATTAGCTCCATTCACCGTTCCATGATTCCCATTTCCACTTTCATCGTTAGCATTTCCATTGAATGGCCACCAACCAACCAGACCATTTGCAGGTATATAAGATGGTAAAGAAAGCTTCTTAAAAGTTACCCTAATAGTTTGGTTTGAACTCACATTTAAAAAGGTATATCCTTGAAGGGAATCAATTAATTTATTATTAACCAATACACTATCCACTTGGTATCCAGTAGAAGGAGTAAAAACAAAACGTTTGGAGGATTGAGCAGCTACCTCGACAACTCCGGATGGTGAAATGGTTCCATTAGAACCAGAGCTAGCTG
>JANQZX010000076.1:865-4825 GCA_030728245.1 Saprospiraceae bacterium
AAATGGCACTATATAATCCTTTAACTTCTTGCTCGGTCAAAGCCCGGTTCCAGATGCCAATGTCATCAATTACTCCTGCAAAATTAGGGGAATAACCTGAACCTCCGAATCGAATTGGAGCAGGTAAATTTTTCTTATTATTCAAACAATGCATTGCCCTTGAACGAACTTTAGTTCCATTAAAATAAAGAAATGTACTATCAGTCCTGTAAATAATTATGACCTGATTGAAACTGTTCGAAGTAACTTGATGACTAAGGCGACTTACTAAGATATTGTTTGCATGCTCAGAAACCATCAATCCATTTCGAGCGTAGGACAAACCAACACCAAGATTTCCACCTGCATTACTTGGTGGCATTGCCCAATTTTGATTTGAATTTGCCATGGGAACGGAAACACCTCCAGGACAGGTGGAACTCTCTCCTACAAATGTAGAAGTACTTTCAGGACGCACCCACATCATAATGCTAAACTGATCGGAAATACTTGTTTTTGTATTCATATCAACATAACCCACTGCAGATGCTGTAAAGCCCAATGCGGCATTGGACTTGGCATTCCTATCACTTAAAAATTGTCCGCCTGTAAGCTTTCCATCATTCCCATTCCCACTTTCATCGTTGGCATTTCCATTGAATGGCCACCAACCAACCAGACCATTGGTAGGAACATAAGATGGAATAGTCTGAGCCATCGTTTTTATGGACAGGCTAATTATGATTAAAAAAATCCAACCTATTTTTTTTGTAAATCTTATCTCCATGTATTTGATAACCTATTATTTGAATGTCTAAGAGGAAGGAAGTGCATTAAATTGCTTTGAAATGCACTTCCTCCAATATTTGAATGAATCTATTTATCCTTTACCTCATAACCTATGATTAAAGGCAACAGCCATTTATTTTCCATTTTTAATAGCTTTTTTTCAAATGAAAAGCCAGGCATTTTTTCCATCATGCGCCAATCCATTTTAGGTTCAAGAATTTGATCTCCAAATAAACCATTATGCCTTAAAATGAAGGAGCCGTAAGTCAGTTCAATCCCCTTTAATATGCGGGCAATATTGGGAACTTCCTCCTTTGCATATAGAAATACAAACCGTTCCAAGCCTGCTGTTGAGGCAACCATTTGGTACGCAGGTTTCAACGAATCAGGTAAATGGTGCATGGCATCATTTATCACCAGCGTATCCAATAGGCGAATGCTATTCACAGCATCGAGGTGATACACGTAAATCATGCCTGTATCAGGAAAGGTTTGTACAGAAAATTTAATAGTATCTCCTGTCGTGATATTTTTTGACAGAATAAAATAGGGATACTGGTGCTTAAAGTCGTAACTAAGTTCAGTTGCCAGTTCTTTATTCTCCTTACCAACTTGAATTTTATCAACGCGGATGACCATACTATCTGGATCAACAAAGTCCTCCAGCTTACTAATTTTTTGTCCAAACCCTGCATTCAATGAGAAGAGGAATACACCGAATAAGATTAATTTTTTCATTTTCATGGTTTATTCAGTGACTGAAACATTAATGATAAGTGGCACGATAAATCCGGTGGTTGCCTCCCCACTAAACCCAATATAATCAGGGCTGTAATTAATGGAAGAACTTGGAACTAAACCGGTAGTAAATATATTCTGTAAACGGCCTAAAACAGTACCACTTTGATTTTGAACGGCCTTCACTAAAGTATCAATATCTTTTATTTGCTTTACCGAGTATAAGAAAACCAGGTAATCTGCCCCTGCCTGATCGGCTGTAATCGCCTTACGTTCATTACTTGGTATTTCTACATAGGCGTTATCACTTGGTATGATGGGAATATCCTTAACCGTTGCACCATCTACCAAATCAGCTGAAGGGAAAAGTAATTCGGTGGTCTTGTCTGGTTTGATAGAGAAAATATATAAATAATTATCAATTTTAAGGTTCCTTGCAAAAATCTTGAAGAAATCGTTTTTAACAATAGTACCTCCTTCAATTTTGTACTCATCAGTACCTTTTATTGCCTTTATTTTTTCATAGTTGAACTTATCGGTATTGCTGTCATACCCTTTCAACTTATTGATTTCAAAGGTACCTTTGAAGGTGAAGCTATTATTTGGATTAGGTTTATCGACGATAGAAAACTGATAGCCATACTTACAATATTTTGCAAAATCAGCAAAAGAAATAGTGAAAAATCCAGCATTTCCCCAGGTAGTTCCCCAGGAATTCATGATTTCAAATCTTTTTGTAATTTGGTCAAAACCAATGACGCACATTGCATGTCCACCCATGATGGACTCCCCAGGAATTGGCGACCAATGTCCCGCTGCAGAAACTTTATCAAATGAGTTGGTAACATTCATACCTATGACAACGGGTCTTTTGGCAAGGAGGCTATTGATGGTTGCACTTACTTTTTTCTCCTCATTGGCACTCAGGTCAAAAAGGGTAAAATAATCCTTAATTCTAGTATCCTTAGCCTTAACATTTTCTAAATTCCCTGGAATAATTTCACAGGTAGTCGGATTAAAATCTTTCATTTCGCAGGCACCCTTCTCCTTAATCAATTCGAGTGCTTCGTCGATAATGGCACCTCCAGGCGTACAACCACTGATTTTAATCTGGTTATATACATAAAGTGCCGATTTCGCCTTTTCTGTAATTACCGTCTTGTTCGTTTGATTCTCTCTGATAGCCTGTGCAATAGTAAGTGCGGCATAAGAAGTGGCCCAACCAACGCAAGAACCCATATTTCCTTGATTACCAGGCGTTGGACAGAATTTTTTCAAAGAATATACAGGAATATCATTCGCCGTAAATTTAAGTGACGGCGATAATCGGGCAGCATTTTGGTAAAGTTTGTCATCGAAAACAAGTCCGGTAACCCTTTGGGCATACATGGAGGAAGTTAAAAAGAGAACGAACGAAATAATTCCAAAGCGTAAGGTTGACATTTAATTTTAGATTTAAGTTTGTAAAAATGAGCCGTAGCCCTTTGTGCTTTCGAGCGGGATAACTTGTTGCCCTATTTAAATATTGTTAATAAATTATTAATTAACAAATATTTATGATTTAGCGCTATTCTTTTACACATCTGACAGAAAAGCCAAATTTATACGAAAATTCTCCCCTGTAAACCATATTATGTTGTGCTGCAAGATTCCGACTCCATCCTTTGCCTGTTTTTGATTGAGTGGAAGACCACCAATCGCCAAATTCTCCTGCACCATCATCAGTACCATTATTCTTCCTGCTACCACCGGGCAATGCATTAAAACCGCTGGTATTTGTTCCATTTCCACCCCCACTCCAGCCAAAATTAGCTTTAATTTTAGCGCCGACTATTTGCTCACCACCAAGAAAATCAATCATATTTTGCCAATCCTGATCCGTTGGCACTCTCCACCCGTAAGGACACAATCCTCGTGGATCGAGGACAGCATAACCGTTATATAATTTCCCAGCTGCGGCATCGAAACCCTTATCATTTTTAAACCAAGACCAACCACCTTTAGAAAAATCCTTCCATTGATCGGCGTCTGCCACATTTGGAATGGGATCACCATTGGCATATTTTGACGTCTTAAGATTTTCAGCCATCCAGGTTTGGTTACCAATTTTGACTACCTTATAATTTCTCCCTTCCACATCTCTGGCAATGGCCGTTTTGGTGAGTTCATTTTCAGTCGGATTGCTATATTTGGAAAATGCATTATCAAACCCTTTTTTAATAGCACTCAGCCTTTCTTTTCTGGTTGGATACAAAGAATTTCCATCAATAGGAACAATTGATTTATACATAACCCGCTGGGCATCTTCCAAGGAACCACCCATCAGGTAAATGATAAAACCAGAAAATTCGTCAGCTTCCAATTCCTTTTGTTTATTGGAGATATTCTGAGTTTGGTTCATCAAATGAGATTGGTTGTGATGACCTACCTCATGAGCTAATATGGTTAACAATT
>JANQZX010000077.1:0-27029 GCA_030728245.1 Saprospiraceae bacterium
ATCGGATGATGTTCAGGGGCTACCATGTTTATGCCAACAAGCAAAGTATCCTCTTTTGCCGCTTCAAATGATACTATCATTTGTGACAATACCTGAATGGGAGGTAATATTCTTAACACGTAAGTTTGGTAGCGAAGCGTAAATAATGAGTCGTCGATTTGTAATCGGATATGCTCT
Organism: Saprospiraceae bacterium; assembly: GCA_030728245.1. GTDB lineage: Bacteria > Bacteroidota > Bacteroidia > Chitinophagales > Saprospiraceae > BJGN01. The sequence goes on from JANQZX010000077.1 coordinate 178, forward strand.
TTTTCAAGTTCCTTTAGATAATTCTCCAGGCAAAGTTTATTGTCTTTGTTTAATAAGCTATTTTTTAATGTATTAAATAAATTAAATAATTTTGTGGTGTCATTAGAAGCTTGATAGGTTAGTAATGAATCATTTAAATGATTAAAATCCGCAGTTAATTTACCGCAAGGTATGGTTTCCAGCATGGTTTCGATAAAGGAAACTTTCTGTTGGATGGCATTTTGTTTAAGCCATAATAATCCCGAACCATCCGTTATTTTGTTTTTAGATGGACCAAACCGATCAAATGTTTCAAAAAAATCATCATAAGAGGTGATTCCGTCTGATCGCGAATAATCTTTTGAGGAAAAATGTTTCAGTAATATTTGCTGAAAATTATATTCCCCTAATTCTTTTTCCAGCGTCAGAAATTTTTTCCATTCCTTATTCATTAAAATACCCGATGAATCAAACTTTATGTCTAAGGTTACCGCGTTTATCCAGGCATTGGCCGATTTTGCTATGTCAATGTATTTTTCAGCATAAATTGATCCTGAATAATGATGATGTAAATCGCCCCCTTTTGGCATGGCGCTAAAGAATATTCTTAATGCTGCTTCATTTTTCCTTAGGGTTTGAAATAAAGAATCTAAACGAGGCGCGTTAGATTGAGAGATTAAAAAACCAGGGAATGATAGAATTAAAAAAAATAAAATATTGAGGTAGGGATTTTTCATAGCAGCATTTTCATCCTAATACTACAATATAAATAGTAAATTTGTTAAATTAAAATAATAATTATGTCTCAACAAATTGTTCGCATGCAAGATGCTTCTATTTTTCAAGAAGATAAATTGATTTTGCAACAAGTTAATGTAAGAATACATGCTGGTGAATTTACTTATCTCATTGGTAAAACGGGCAGTGGAAAATCTAGTTTATTGAAGGTCTTATATGCAGCTTTACCCCTTAAAAAGGGTATTGGTGAGGTGGCAGGTTTCGATCTTTCTAAATTAAACAGAAAAACAATTCCATCCCTGAGAAAAAAATTAGGTATAGTTTTTCAAGATTTTAATCTTCTCACAGATAGAAATGTAGAGGAAAATCTTGATTTTGTTCTACAAGCGACAGGCTGGAGTGATAAGGTGCAGAGAACCCATCGGATAAATACCGTTTTGGAGCAGGTTGGTTTGTCTGGTATGTTAAAATCAATGCCGCACCAACTTTCTGGAGGGGAACAACAAAGGGTCGTCATTGCCCGCGCGCTGGTAAATAGTCCGGAAATTATTTTAGCTGACGAACCAACGGGAAATTTGGACCCTGACACTTCCGATGATATTCTCATGCTGTTGAGAGATATTTCCAAAAAAAATAATACCGCCGTTTTGTTTGCTACCCATGACTATAGAATTCTGGAAACTTTTCCAGCCAGAATTATTCGATGCGTGAATGGGAGAATTTATGACGATCAGGAATTAGCGGTATAATGTCGTAATAAAAGGTATTATTTTATTAGTTTAAAGTTCTCCTTTTGCTTTCATTAGTGCCAGTTTGTAAACGCCAATGATAGTTATAGCATCTGTGATTTCGCCAGCTTCAATTTTATTCAAGGCCTCTTCTAAGGTTACTTTTTTGACACTTAAATTTTCTGTTTCCTCTGGATTTGATTCGCCAGCTGTCAGTTGTCTTGCTAAAAATAACTGCCCCACTTCGTCAGTAACGGAATTCGATAAATGAAAGGTACATAGAGGCAACCAATCATTAGCTTCAAGGCCCGTTTCTTCCTTCAATTCACGCTTGGCCGTGAACAGATTATCTTCTCCAATGGGACAGCCCCCTTCAGGAATTTCCCAGCAATAGGCATTTAAAGGGTAGCGGTCTTGACCTACTAAAACGATATTAAAATCTTCATCTACCGCCAGTATGCCAATAGCCTTATTATGAAAATGTACAACACCATATATACCTTCGTTTCCAGATGGATTTATTACTTCGTGGTGACTTACCTCAATCCAGGCATTGTTATATATTTCCTTTTTAGAAATTGTTTTCCAATCTGTCATAGTATCAATTATAGCCTTTGATTTTATAAGTTATTACCCCAATCCATTCATGAAGGAGCGCTTCCCAGGCATATAATTTGGAAGAAGAGGGCTCAAAAAATAATTTAAATAAATTATCTGAATGTTGAGAATAATAATCAGTTGGATAAATTGTGGTGGGTAATCCTGCCTTATCATAGCATGCTTTGGACCTTGGCATGTGTAAGGCACTGGTAACCAATAGGCAAGACGCATTTTTTTGAAGAGAATCTACTATTTGTTTTGAAAAAATAGCATTTTCCCAGGTGTTTCTGGATTTATTCTCCACAATGAAGGCACTATCTGGAAGACCTAAGGTTTTTAAAAAGGGAGCAACATATTCTGCTTCTCCATATTTGTCGCCCAATAATTTGCCCGAACCACCAGTAAGTATAATTTTTTTACCAATGCCTTTCTTGTATAAATTCAAAGCAGTAATAAGTCTATTACCTCCTTTTAGTCCTAACTGAAATTCCGATTTACCCATGGCTGTTTGAAAATCACTATATCCACCAAGTAATATGATAAAATCATATTCTTTTTTTACATCTTTTATGGCAACTGGTTCAGGTTCCCACCAACTAACAACGCCTTGAAAAACAGCACCATTGGTTAATAGGAGCAGCAAAATCAAACCTGTGAGGAAAAAAGATCGTTTCCGTTTTTCATTTTTCAAGAAGAATGAAAGCAAGAAGCAAACTATAATCCAAACGATAGGTTTAATGCAAAAGGCAAAAATCTTGGATAGTATGAAAAACATAAGGCTATTATAATTATTACAAAAAAGTAGGCCAGCTTGGCCCTTCCATTAGTTTGGCTATGAAGTATTGAATAAACTCGGGTTTCAAGATACTGGCAGAGATAAAGGCAAAGGCTAAGCCAAAGGTAGCTCCCCAAAAATGGGCATTATGTCCTATATTATCGCCCCCTCTTTTGTCCATATAGGAAGAATAATACAAATAAGCAATCCCTAAAAATAAAGCAGGGAGGGGTGGAAAAAGAAACCAATTCCATGGATCTTGAACTATATAAACAAAAACTAAGGCTGACGTAGCGCCACTCGCACCTAAAGATCCATAAGATGGATTATCCTGGTGTTTGAAATAATCAGGAATGCTGGAAAATATCACCGCGCCAAGGAAAAATAAAACAAATACCAGGGAAGCATATTCGGCACCAAAAAGATAGCTAAAAAATCTTTCGGCCACTTCACCAAATTGATATAACACAAATAAATTAATCAATAGATGATTCCAATCGGCATGAATGAAAGCATGGGTGATAAATCGCACCCATTCACCATTATATTTTATGGCATAAGGGTGAAATAGTAACCTCGCTTTTACCTGATCTTTATTAAAACCTTGCCAGGAAATAAAACCAATGATGATAACTAATAAAAGGGTCAGACTTAGATTCTCCATATTTTCTTACAAGATTTAGGCATTGTGATAAGGTTCGTTATTCAATATAGTGAACCCTCTGTAGATTTGTTCTAAAAAAAATAACCTTACCATCTGATGTGAAAAGGTCATTTTGGATAATGAAATTTTAAGATTTGCCCGCTGCTGTAATTCCGGGGAAAAGCCAAAAGATCCACCCACCAGAAATATAAGCTTTTTGTAAGATTTATTTAACTCTTTTTCAATAAATTGAGAAAATTGAACAGATGAAAATTCTTTTCCACCTTCATCGAGCAGTATTAAATAATCTTGAGGAGTTAATTTTTGAAGTACTTTTTCTCCTTCTTTAAGCAGTCTTTCCTTGGCAGCATAGCTACCTGCATCCTTTATATCAGGAATAATAACCGTTTCGAAGGGTACGTATTTCTTAATTCTTCCTGTAAAATCATCTAATCCTATTTGTAGATAGGCGGGGGATGTTTTTCCAATAAACCAGGCTTCTATTTTCACTAACTATTACGCAATAGGGGGTTCTCCTATAAATACACGTATTTCAGGACTTAACTTAATGCGAAGACGAAGATAAAAATCCTCAGGCATTTCTGGCTTAATTTTATGGTACATTTTAAAAGTTGACTTCAATGTATTGTAAACCAAAGCCAAACTTTTATTTTTTTCATTCAGCGAAATGAGTTCTTCCCACTTTTCTAAAGGGAAGTCAACGCATTTTCCTCTGAATTCTGCATCAATAGACGGATTTAAAGAAGCGCTAAATGAAAAACTGTACAACTGCAAGCCTGATTCCTCAATTTGTGGAATGATTTTAATCCAGTCTTCAACCATTTTCTCATATTGATTTTTGGCGCTGGCTGAAATATTCTCTGCCTGGCTTTTTATATTGTTTTTAGCGTCGTCTAAGAGATTAAAAATCTTGTCAACCATGTTTATTGTTTTATTTTAATAACATATAAAACAAAAAATGGTTCTTTTATTGATTTGGCGCGTCAATGACTAAACTTCCGTAGTTTAACTCTGCTTGAAGGAAAAACCCTCGTGCTGGTCTATAATAACCCTTATATTCTTTTGTAGATGATTCAACCCTTTTAAGATTAAAATGAACAGAGGAAGGGAATTTAAATGAAGCATATTTACCAATGGTATAAAATTCAAAGGCATTGTCGCTTGGCATTTTAAGGTTAAAACCAGTATAACTGCCGAATAATCTTACCTTCTCTACCTGTTGGCCTAAGGTTAGGGTATATCCTCCATATTTTGCATCAATTTCTATGCTTTCTATTCCCCCAATCTTATAAGTATCATAACCTGAACTAATTTTCAAAATATTGGCATTTATTATGTTTACATTAGAATATTTAGTTATTAAGTCTGCTTTTTTGACCCCCTCTGCTTTTAGATTGCTGTACTTAATATCTGCATTGAGGTTATTTGCCTTCCCCATAGTTCCATTCCCATACCCAAGCAAAATATTTGTATTTCCCTTCACGTCATTTAAAGTGAAATTACCATACTTAATATCAATATTTGCATTGCCACCAATCGATTTTGCCGTTAAATTTCCATATTTAAGGTTTATATCCACACTGTTTTCAAAAGGGAGCCATACCTCATAATTAATTCTGAATTCATTGCTTGAAGTCCTGGAAATCATTGAAGAAAGTAAATCACCTAAGGAATTTATAAAATTACTATAATTTTGGCCGTTAAATTTAAGAACGGTGGCCGCACTAACGTTTGATGAACTATTGGAAAAATCAATTTTTATACCATCAAATAAATCATTTGCGGCATTTTTATTAGAAGCTTTTACTTCTATTTGAACTACAATTTTAACCGCATCTTTATCCCAAGTATTTAATACAACATGGCCATATTTATTGGTGATACTTGTTTTTCCATTGGAGTTGATATTAAATTCCTCTGTGATTTTTTTTGTAAACGTCTCTTTCACTCCACCAGCTTCCATTATAAAAGGTAATATAAATGTTGCGATAGATAAAACGATAACTTTAAATTGCTTTTTCATCTTGTTTTTGTGTTTTTGGCTCTAAACGTTGAATAATTTTGTCAAGAATGTCAATTTTCGTTTGATATCCCCGTTTAAGCTGTTCTAAAATAATTTTTTCCTGACCCTTAGGTATGCGATCCAATTCATTTTTTAATTCCTCCATGGATCTGTCTATTTGCTGTAAATCTGAAAAAATACTTTCTTCTGCATTTAATTCCCTTAACTGAAATAGTTTTTCGTTAATGCTCTTTTGGGATACCATTTCAAAATCGGTAAATGGTTTCGATGCCATTCCAATATTCCAAAGGGGCGATTCCTTTTTATTTGCCAGAAGAAAGCCAAGAGTACCTCCAATGACCAGTAGGGTAAAACCTGCAGCAATACTCCTAAATAGGTTGGAACGATACCATACTGTGCGCAATGTATGGGTGTTAACCTGTTTGGAAATATTTTCCCAAATTTTTTCATTAGGAATTTTCACATCGAATAATTCCCTTTTTTCCTGAACAAATTTTTCTAAATCATCTGGTTTATTCATTTTCTTAGGGTTTCTCTGATTTTTTGTTTTGCTCTGCTATACTGCGATTTTGAAGTGGCCACAGAAATATTCAGGATATTTGCAATTTCTTCGTGATCGTAACCTTCAAAAAGATAAAGATTACAAACCGTTTTATATCCTGTTGGCAATGCTGCGACTGCTTCGGTAATCATTGGAATAATGCTTTGATTATATTCAAGCTGTTGATCATAATTGCTTTCCTTATCTGGTATCTCAAAATGATGAGAATTTAAATCCTGGAATGCCAGGTTCTTTTCCTTCAACTTATTAATACATTGATAAATGACTATTTTTTTTATCCAGGCTCCAATAGTGGCATCTCCTCGAAAGGATTCCATATTTTTGAAAATTAGGATAAACGCATTTTGTAATGCTTCCTCCGCATCCCTGCTGTCACTCAAAAATCGGAGACAGGTATTATACATGGCTTTTGAGAAGGCATGATAAAGATCATATTGTGCCTTGTGATTACCTTGCAAACATTTTTTAACCAAGCTGTGAATGTCTTCTGTATTGGGTTGTTCCATTTTTTACCCTTGTTTCAATCCTAAAGACTGAGTATTTATAGAATGGTTGCATTTTTTCAATATTAGCATTAAACCTTTTTTAATGAACAATGTTCTAAAAAAAAACAACGTTTATAAATGGGGGTGTCAGAAAGAAGAATACGAGAGCGATTAGATGCCAGGCAATCTATTTTAGCCACGGCAAGAGAATTATTTCTGTTGAAAGGATTTGAAGCTACTACCATTAGAAATATTGCAGAGAAAATTGAATATAGTCCATCTACCATTTATCAACACTTTAAGGACAAAAATGAAATTTTTTATACGATTCATTCTGAATCCTTTGCCGAATTGGTGAGGTATTTGAATGCATCGGAAATGCATAAGAATCCAATGGATCAACTCATAGCTCTTGGGCAGATTTATATACAATTTGCCCTTGAAAATCCCGAACTCTATGATTTGATGTTTATAATGGAAGCACCTATTGATTTTCTGGATTACCTGGAGGATGCCAATTGGACAGAAGGAAAAATGGCTTTTGATTACTTAAAATCTGTTATTGCTAATTGTATTCAGCAGGGTCTTATAAAAGAAACGGATTTGGAGTCGCTTTCCTACCTGATTTGGAGCACTGTTCATGGATTAGTTACTATTTCCATAAGGAAAAGGGGATTAAAAATAGGGTTATCTGACCCGGACACAATTATTCAACGATCGTTTGCAATTTTCAGTCATTTACTGGTTAAGTCCTAATTTCATATATACGAAAAATGAAATATTTACATCGCTTTTATCTTTTCTTTCTCATCATTTGTCTTCCAAAGTTGGTTATATCTCAAAAACCGCTGCTGGACCAATACATCGAGGAGGCTATTCAACAAAATCTTGTGTTGAAACAAAAGAATATTCCCCTTTACAAAAGCAGATTAGCTTTAAAAGAAGCGGAAAAAAGATTTAAACCAGCTGCAGATTTTTCCTTTTCATACACGCTGGCTTTGGGTGGTCGGGCTATTGATTTACCTATTGGTGATTTATTGAACCCAGTCTATAACACTTTGAATAGGTTAACCCAAAGTACGCAATTTCCACAAGTGGAGAATGTTGAAAATCAATTTTTACCCAACGATTTTTATGATGGAAGAGTTAGAATTACTTATCCACTTTTCAATAAGGATCTTTTGCTTCTAAAGGATGTAAGAATTCAAGAAATTCAATTACAGGAAAATGAGATTGAAATTTATAAAAAAGATTTGATTTTGGCTGTTAAATTGGCGTATTACCAGTATGGGTTAGCTTTGGAAAGTCAAAAAATCCTAAATAATACAAATAGTCTGCTCGAAAAATCTCTACAAACGGTTCAAATTTTAGTTCGTGAGGGTAAGGCAATCCCTTCTCAGGTACTAAGGGCTGAAAATGAGATTTCCATGATTCAATCAAAATTGAAAGAGGCTGAATATAATGTAGTTAATGCCAGACTTTACCTGAAATTTTTGATGAACAGGGAAAATGAGAAGGATCTTGGTTTCGAAAAACCAGCTTTTATCATTGATAAAATGGAGAATGTAGAGGGGATTAATTATGTTTCATCAAATCCTATCCTTAACAAAATCTCTTTGGGCTTATCCATTCAATCCTTAATGGAAAAAAGGAACCAACAATATTTTATGCCTCAAATCAGCTTGTTTTCTGATATTGGTTCACAGGAATTCAAATGGCAATTTAATAGGAAAAGTGTTTATATAATGGGAGGCTTACAGCTTTCAATGCCTTTATGGACTAATAAAATCAATAAAATTAAAGGGGAACAGATTCAATTGGACATCAAAGCCTTACAATCGAATAAGGAACTGATTGAGCAGCAGGATAAATTAGCCATTGATGTAGCAAGAAACAAGTTGCTTTCTTTAAAAGCGGCTTATTTGGCCATGGAAAAACAAGTAAGCACCTCAGCTACTTATTTAAGGCTAACAGAAAAGGCATTTCAAAACGGGACGGTTTCTTTATTGGAAATGTATGATGCTCAAAATCAATATACCACTGCTTTGCTTCAGGAAAACGTAAGGTATTTCCAATTTTTAATGGCTTTAGCTGATTTACAAAAATTAATATGAAAATGATAAAATCAACGCTGTTTACCATCATTTCAATGGGCATCTTTTTAATGTTATTAGGTTGCCATGCTGATAAAGCACCAGTTACCAATAAGTTAGATGTAGATATAATACCTGTTTCCATCATGGAACTTAAAAAGGAGGTCATTAACGAACCTTTCTTATTATCGGGCATTTTTACTACTGAAAATGAAAGATATCTTTCATTTAAATTAGGTGGTATCATAAATGCCGTCTTTGTAAAAGAAGGGGATGCTATAAAAAAAGGTCAAATTCTGGCATCTTTAGACCCAATAGAAATACAAAGTCAAATACAAATGTCCAAAATTGGATTGGAAAAGGCGGAAAGAGATTTACAAAGGGTAAAAAATTTATATTTGGACAGTGTAGCCACCCTGGAACAATTTCAAAATGCAACATCTGCTCTTTCTCTGGCAAAGGAACAATTTAAAACAGCCAGTTTTAATGGTCAGTTCAGCACTATAACGGCACCTGCAGGTGGTTTCATTTTAAAAAAGTTAGCTGATGTTGGTCAGGTGGTAGGCCCTGGTTCTCCTGTGTTTTTGGCTAACGATGTAGCAGGGAATACTGCCTGGGTTTTAAAAGCAGGGGTTACGGACCATCAATGGCAGATTTTAAGTGTAGGGGAAGCGGCTAGTGTAAGTTTTGAAAATGGTTCATCTGTGCCGGCAAGAATCGTTCGTAAATCAGCGCTGGTAGATCCATTTACAGGGACACTCACCGTTGAATTAAAACCATTGAATACCTCAGAAATTTCTCTTGCCAGTGGCATGTTTGGTAAAGCGGTAATAACTTCAACAAAAGGTATTGAGGTGTTTCGTATTCCATTTTCTGCTCTGCTTGATGCCAATCAGCAAGATGGTTTCATTTTTGTTACCACGGACAAAAAAACAGCAAAAAAAATTAAAATAAATATAGCTGGTTTTGATAAGATAGGAGCATGGACTGATTTTACATTTGAACCAAATACCTACCTCATCAATGAAGGTGGCCCTTATCTTACAGATGGTGCCTCTATTAATATTAAACCCTAATCCTCCCCAGTTATGAGAATCACTGATTTTGCCGTTAAAAATTATCCATTTACATTAATCGTATTTCTTCTCATTTCTGTTATAGGCGCCTTTACGGTCATCAATATGCCCAGAGCCGAGGATCCCGAATTAAATGCGCCTATTTTTCCTGTAACCATTATTTATCCGGGTACCAGCCCTGTGGATATAGAGGAATTGGTCATTAAACCAATGGAAAAGGCCTTGTATGGTCTTGAAAATATTCGGAGATTGAAAAGTATTATCGGCGATGGATATGCAGTAATACGGGTTGAATTCAAATATGGAGTGGATGTTAATGAAAAATATCAGGAACTGGTGCGCGAACTGGCATCTTTGAAGGGAAAACTTCCTTCAGATATGGATCTTCCGACGGTAGAAAAAGTGAGTCCCTCAAATGTAAATGTAATCCAAACTGCCCTGATTTCTGAGACAGCAACCTGGAAGCAACTGAAAATGGAGGCTGATAAACTGGCAGAGGCACTTGAAAAAATTCCTGCCTTAAAAAATATTGAAATTGCGGGTTTACCTGAAGAACAGATTCAAATTTCCCTCGATTTTGAGCGAATGGCTCGCTTAGGTGTCTCCCAACAAGCAGTCATAAATAATTTGCAAAGTGAACTGGCAAATATTCCCTCCGGTAGTATCGACGTGGGAAATAGATACTTTAATGTTAAATCAAGTGGGAATTTTAGAGAAGTTGAGGAAATTAAAAATACCCTGGTTTATTCTGCTAATAACAGAAATGTTCAACTTAGGGATATTGCCAACGTTTCTATGACTTTTGCTGAAAGAGATCATATCACCAGGTTGAACGGCCACCGAGGTATATTTGTGGTAGCTGCCCAAAAGTCAAAGGAAAATATAGCCGCAACCCAACTAGCTTATCAACCTATACTTGAAAAATTTAAGAAGAGTTTACCGTCTAATATTGATATGATCCATCATTTTGATCAGGCAGAGGTAGTGCAAAAAAGGTTATCAGGATTGGGTTTCGATTTTATCTGGGCCATTTTGTTGGTTGCTTTTACCTTGCTTCCCCTTGGATTCAGACCTGCCATTATTGTTATGATTTCAATTCCTCTTTCTTTATCCATTGGGATTATCATTTTAAATTATCTTGGATTTAGTTTAAATCAGCTAAGTATTGTTGGGCTTGTAGTCGCTCTTGGATTATTAGTTGATGATAGTATTGTAGTCATTGAGAATATAGAAAGATGGATGTTGAATGGATACAGTCGAAAAGATGCTGTCCTAAAGGCGACTTCCCAGATTGGAACAGCTGTATTGGGCTGCACGGCCACTTTAATTATTGCCTTTCTTCCGTTAATTTTTCTGCCTGAAGCCTCTGGAGAATTCATAAGATCATTGCCCATCAGTGTCATTGCATCTGTTTTAGCTTCATTATTAGTTTCTTTAACTATCATTCCATTCCTTGGAAATATTCTATTGAAGAAAACAATGACCCATTCTGAGGGAAATTGGTTTATGCGTGTACTTAAAAGCGGTATTAGTAAGAGTTATGCCCCCATTTTGGAAATATCCTTAAATAATCCTGTAAAAACAATGGGCGTTATTTTAATAGTCTTTTTTGCTTCCTTACAATTAATGCCAATCATTGGTTTCAGTTTGTTTCCTGCTTCTGAAAAACCTCAATTTCTTATTAGAATCAATCCTCCAGCTCAGGTTAATATTAAAAATACAGATACCATTTCCAGGTTTGTTGAAAAGGAGTTGACTAAAATTTCTGATGTTCAGTTTTATGCCACCAATGTGGGTATGGGTAACCCACAAATATATTATAATGAGATTAGGTCTATTAAAAAGCCAAATTTTGCAGAAATTTTTGTCCAGTTGGATCCAGCCACCTCAGTAGAAAGAAAACTGTTTTTAATCGATTCCTTAAGGAACGAATGGACCCCTTTTCATGGTGCCAAGGTTCAAATTAATAATTTTGAACAAGGCCCTCCCGTTGTTGCTCCCGTAGAGGTTAGATTATTAGGGGATAATCTGGACTCCCTAAGAGCTTTATCCTTTAAAATTGAAAATCTAATAAAAAGTGTTCCAGGTACCATTTATGTGAATAATCCTGTAAGTAATCTACAAACAGACCTGAGAGTTAAAATTAACAAAGAAAAGGCTGCATTATTAGGTGTCCCTACCATTTCTATCGATAAAACTCTGCGACTTGCTCTGGCTGGAATACCAATAGGTATTATGTCCGATGATGATGGAGAGGATTACCAGATTATTATTAAGAAAAAAGAAAATACCCCTTTAGATTTGGATGTTTTTAAAACTTTATTTGTAGAAAATGTTAAAGGTAAAGCAATCCCATTAACCCAATTTGCTCATCTTGAACTTGAATCTTCTCCTTTATCTATAAATCATTTGGATAAGACAAGGATGGTTTCTATCTCCGCTTTTGTAAGTAAAGGATATTTGAATGACGAAGTGATTAAAAAGGTCATGGATAAATTAGATCAATTTTCCCTGCCTTCAGGTTATACCTATCAGATGGGGGGAGAATATGAGACCAGACAGGAGTCATTCAGTGGTTTTACCATTATTATCATTCTTACCATTTTTCTATTTATTGGCATTCTCCTTTTGGAGTTTAAAACCTTTAAAAGTACCATTATTGTATTGAGCGTCATCCCTTTAGGCATGGTAGGTGCACTCGCCGCATTATGGTTAACTGGAAACTCACTTTCATTTGTGGCTGTTGTCGGACTTATTGCATTGGCTGGAATAGAAATTAAAAACACTATTTTATTGGTCGATTTTACCAATCAATTAAGAGAAGAAGGAAAACCCTTAGACATTGCTATCAGAGAAGCGGGTGAAATTCGTTTTTTACCTATTATTCTGACTTCATTAACTGCTATTGGAGGCCTCATACCTATTGCTCTTTCAACCAATCCACTTATATCACCATTAGCCATTGTCCTTATTGGAGGATTAATAAGTTCTACATTACTTTCCAGAATTTTCACACCTGTCATTTATAAATTAATTCCTCCTAAAATGGAATCGTAGATTTTAAACACCGCACTGAAAATCCACTTCCTTTTGAATAATGCCGTTTTAAAAGCATGGTATCATCATAGTAAAGGTTTATTCCCATTGCGTTAGCAAGGTCATAGTCGGTTATTGTCCACCAAAAGCCATTAGAATTGGCTAAATCGAAGTATCCCAGGGGATATCTGAGGCCACCTGGATATCCGTTAAACTGAAATAATTCATGTGAAATTGATATATCAGAAGTACCACTTTCCCAACAATCTATTGATTTTAAATAGGTACCAGCTTCCGTTAAGCCTCCGTAATGACCAGCCAAATTTGTCCAATCATTTATAGACGGAATTTTAAAGTTTGCCGGAGCCAGACCATTTTCATTAATTACCGCGAAGTAATTATACAATTTTCCGAAAATCAAACCTAAAGAATGGTTATTTTCATAATGGCAGTAAGCTGGTAAATGGTTCTTTGCAGCATATTCCCATTCTTCTTCATTGGCAGCATGGTGAATGGGTATTCCATTTCTGAAGGAGTTTACGTCCAGATTGGTACTCATCCATTCCTGTTCTCCGATAATAATGGTTTCTGTCGGTAGAATCATTTAAAAAAATAATTAAAAGGCTTTTAATTTTATTAAAAGAAGGATTCATATTATTTTGCAAGAAAGTAAAATTAAATGAAAAAAGAGGAATCCAATGGACTGGACAGACATTTAAATCTTTTAACCTTAACGGCCACGGGTATTTGCTCTATGGTTGGTGCCTCCATTTATGTGGTTCCAATAATGATTCAAAAGAATGTTTCTGGTATAGGACCGTATGTATTAGTTGCTTTTTTAATAGCTGCAGTACCCGCTCTTTTTGCTGCCCTTTCTTACGCCGCTTTGGCATCGGCCATGCCAAGGGCTGGAGGTAGTTATATTTATGCGAGCAGAAGCCTGCATCCATACGTTGGATTTGTAGCAAGTTTCTCCCAATGGTTTGGTCTTAGTTTAGTTATTGGTGTGGTTGCTTTTGTTACGATTCCCTTTTTTAGAGATTTTTTCAATGCCCTCGGCTTTGTAGAAATAGGTGCCTTTTTAGCTATTCCTTCTGTCAGATTAGTTTTAGCAATGTCTATTCTTGGTTTTTTTACTTTTACAAATATTAAGGGAGGTGCATTTTATACAAATACCTTAATTCCACTCATGTTCCTCATGTTTATTTTAGGTACCATAGTCATGTTTTTTGGATTTTACTTTGATAAAACAGATTTTGCAAAGGCTTTATTGGAAAAAACGGGCCAGCCCTTAATAGAAAAACCGGTATTGGCATTTTCCTGGCAAACTCTTTTTACGGGTGCTTCCATTTTATTTGCCAGTTTTATAGGTTTTGATTCCATAGCTCAGGCAGGCGGTGAAGCTAAAAATCCATATCAAAATTTACCAAAGGCTATTATTTTAGCTATTTCCCTGGTAGGATTATATTACTTTGTTTTTTCAGCGGCTGTTTATCATTCTATTCCCTGGTGGTACATTGCGGAGGAGGCAAAACAGAAAGATCTGACTGCACCAGGGTTGTTTTCCATCTTATTAAATCCATTTTGGTCAGCTATTATCCTATCAGGTGCTGCCATTGCTTTATTAAATGATTTGCCAGGCATGATTTTATCTGTTTCAAGATTGGTATTCGCCTGGGCAAAAGATGGTATTATAAATCCTGTTTTTGCCAAGGTAAATCCAAAGACCAAGACACCGCAAAGTGCCATTTTATTTAGTTCCTTCATTTCTGCTCTGGGTATTTTAGGGTGCCATTTTGCCGGGGATATTTTTCTCGGTATCGATATTATGGTCACTTCCATGTTGGTGAACTTTATTCTTATTTGTCTTTCAGTGGTTTTTTTACCTAAGAAAAATAAAACACTATCAGATAATATGTTAGGTTATCAATTTCCAAAAATTAGAACTTTATTGGCGTTGTTAGGTGTCTTTTTATTGTCCATCTTACTGGTCTTTCATACCATAAAGGATTTAAATAGTTCTCTTAGTCATTGGTATTTTAAAGCAACCTGGGTTTGGTTAATCGTTATGACTTTGGGAAGTGTCTGGTTTTTCCTATTCTGGCTAAAAAATAAAAATGGGAAATCCCATTTTGAGGAACTTCCCGAAGGGTGATACCGAGAGTAATAGTATTATAAATTTATTTATTCTTTTGAATATTTTAAAGAGAATGTAGTGCTTAAAATGTCTGAGAATAATAAATAAGGATAGTTTTAGGAATTTTTCAAGTAATTTTTTATATTAATGATTGATTGTTAAGTGTTTAAAGCTAAAAATAGTGAAACATTTTAAGGAAAAAATAATTTGTTTATGAACTTAAATATTCCACCAGTTATCATTGGATTATGGCAAATTGCCGATATCGAGCGGAAAAATGCAACCTTCAATCCTGCCTCTGTAGTTGAAAATATGGAGGCATATCTGGATGCAGGCTTGAATTTTTTTGATATGGCTGACCATTATGGTTCTGCAGAAATTATTGCAGGTCTATTATACAAAAAAAGAAAAGAGGAAGGTAAATCCTTACCTGTTTTGGCTACCAAATGGGTGCCTAAACCTGGCCATAATTCAAAAGATATGGTTAAAGATGCAGTGACTTTGGCTTTAAACAGGTTACAAGTAGATCAACTTGATTTACTACAATTTCATGCCTGGGATTATACTGATCCCTCCTGGATTGAAACCTTGTTTTATCTGGATGAACTGAGAAAGGAGGGCTACATTAAAGCGTTAGGGGTAACCAATATGGATACAGTTCATTTGAAAATGGCTATTGATTCCAATATCCCCATTGTCTCTAATCAAATTTCTCACTCTCTTTTTGACCAAAGAGCCGTTCATAAAATGATTCCATATTGTTTGGAAAATCAGATACGGGTTCTATGTTATGGCACCGTGGCAGGTGGTTTTTTTTCAAATAAATGGTTGGGAAAAGTAGAGCCTTCCATAGAAGATTTACCAACCTGGTCTTTAATGAAGTATAAAAGGTTTCAAGAGGAAGTTTGTGATTGGAAACAATTTCAAGACTTACTTGAACAATTAGATGGTATTTCAAAAAAATTAGATTTATCCATAGCCCAGTTGGCTTCCATATATATTAAAGAGGAGTTTCAATGTAATTCAGTCATTATTGGCGCAAGGTTAGGGGAGTTAGAACATATTGCTGAGAATAAACAGGTAAGTAAAATGTCGCTGGATGAGGAATCTAAAATAGAAATTGCACATTGTCTAAAACAGTTTAATTCTATTAATGGCGACTGTGGAGATGAATATAGGTATCCACCTTTTCTGACGGCTTCTGGCGATTTAAGCCATCATATTGCTTCATTTCCACCCGCTTTTCAAGTGAAAGACGAGGGAAATGGCAGATATAGTGCTTCAAGTGGTACTATTTGGGAGTCTTTTGCAGGGTATTCCCGGGCGGTAAAAAAGGGAAATCATGTGTTTGTTTCAGGTACCACTGCAACGCAGGGTTCATTGGTTATAGGTGGCAATAGCCCTGATTCTCAAATGCATTTTGTTTTGGATAAAATCGAAGGTGCTTTAAAATCAATGAATGCCACAATGAGGGATGTAGTCAGAACAAGGATTTTTGTTTCGGATGTACAGCATTGGGAAGCCATTGCACGTGTACATGGTAAAAGGTTTGAAGGCATTAATCCAACAAATACCCTGGTGGTAGCTAAATTAATAGGGGAAGAATACCTCGTAGAAGTTGAAGCTGACGCTATCCTTGATGAATAAATTGGATTAATGAAAACCGTTTTGCATTGTTTTAGAAAGACCCCAGATTTTTACCAATAAGCCAATAGATATAATCAACTTTCTGTTGTAAAATTTGAAAAAAAGAAGAGAAATTACTACTACAACAGCCGTTTCTTGTAGTTACGAATTTTGTTGTAAGCTCACTGAAACTCCTTTTATTTGAAACTCTTATCAATTTTTCTTACATTTGAAATATGAAAACAATGACACTCGAAATACCTGATAATCTAGATGAAAGGGAAGTTAAAACTCTTTTTGCAGCTAAGCTTTATGAAAAGGGATCATTGTCTTTAGGTCAAGCTGCTGAGCTTGCTGGTTACTCTAAACGGACATTCATGGAACTTTTAGGCAACTATGAAGTTTCGATTTTTGAATATCCTGAAATGGAACTAGAAAAAGATATCAAGAATGCGCAGAACTATCATCTCGGACACTAGTTGCCTTATTCTATTAGACAACATTGGTGAACTTTCAATCCTAAATAAATTATTTGGAAATATAACAACGACATCGGAAGTAGCTGGAGAATTTGGTAGACTACTTCCTCCCTGGATTGAAATTAAAGAACCTAGTAATAAGAATTATCAATCCATAATTGAAGCTTCATTAGATAAAGGTGAAGCAAGTGCCCATTGCCTTGGCTATTGGGTTAGATAATTGTCTTCTGATTATTGATGTTCTCAAAGGAAGAAAATTTGCACATCAACTTGGCTTAACAATAATTGGTACTATAGGAGTTATTGTAGACGCTAAACTTGCTGGAATAATTCCATCAATTAAACCTATACTATCTAAAATTAATTCAACTAATTTCAGAATTACTGAACAGTTAGAACTACTTATTTTAAAGCTTGCTGGCGAATAAGCCTTCGACTTAAAAAAATAGACAATTTGATATACGGACCCATGAAAAATAAATATTCAACTAGCATCGTATCAAATATATTAATATCTAATACACCTTTAAGAATTAGTCATTTAGTTATTATCAGATAAATTTATAGTAAAATATCCAACTATTTGAAACTTCAGAATGAGATTTCCTGCTGAAGTGATTTGACAGTTTACTCCGAAATTTTAATCTGGGTCCATTTTTATCCTAGGTAGTTAATGCACCGCAAACACTGATAGTCTGTCCGCTGATATAAGCGCCCATATCGGAAGCCAGAAAAACACAAACATCTGCTACTTCAGAAGATTTTCCGAATCTCTTTAATGGAATATTAGCTAAATATGCCTCTCTGGTTTTTTCGTCTAATTCATCTGTCATATCCGTTTCAATAAATCCTGGTGCAACGGTATTACAACGAATATTTCTGGTACCCATCTCTTTGGCTAAAGATTTTGTAAAGCCTATAATACCAGCTTTTGATGCTGCATAATTGGCTTGTCCCGCATTTCCAGTTACACCAACAATTGAACCCATATTAATAATAGCACCATTTTTAGCTTTCATCATGGGTTTCAAAACCTGCTTGCAAAGATTAAATACAGATTTTAAATTTGTCTCAATCACTTTATCCCATTGTTCCTCAGTCATTCTCAATAACAAGGTATCTTGTGTTATTCCTGCGTTATTTACTAAAATATCTAATTTACCAAAATCTTCTATTACCTGATTTACTAAGGTTTCGGCAGCTTGAAAATTAGACGCATCTGATTGATAAGCTTTTATGGTTATACCTGAAACTGCATTGTCAGCAATTACTTTTTCTGCTTCTGCAGCACTTGATCTATATGTAAAAGCAACATGAGCACCATGTTCCACAAAACGCGCAACCAATGCAGCTCCAATGCCTCTCGATCCGCCAGTGATTAAGGCCACTTTATCTTGTAATAACTTCATAACTTATTTTTATTATTACAAAGTTATCAAAATTTTCAAAAATAATTTTAAAAAACTTGGAAACTAATTGAACCTTTTTAGTTTCCATCGTTTATTAAGACATGAATTCTACAAAAGATAATATTCTCATCCAGGCGGAGGCATTTTTCATGAAATATGGTTTCAGAAATGTAACCATGGACGATTTGTGTAAAGAAATGGGTATAAGTAAAAAAACATTATACCAATACTTCGAGACCAAAGACGCCCTGGTGGAAGCTTGTATTATTGGGTATATGGAAAAGGAGGCCGATAAAGTTCAACAAATCAGGATAAAGGCTTCTGATCCAGTGGATGCTTTTTATAGTTTATCGAAAAGGGCACTGGAATCGTTAAAAGAGGTTTCACCTTTTGTCATTTTCGATTTACAGAAAAACCATCCTGAAATATGGAAAAAATTTGTTAATCATGATTTTGAATGGCAGTATAATATGCTGGTTTTCAATTTTAAATCAGGTATTGAACAAGGTTTTTACAGAGCTGAAATTAACCCATCCAAGGTGGCTAAATTATTTTTATTGCAGTCGGAAGGTATGTTAAGACCAAGAATCTTTGAACCTGAATCCCTGGAGCTTATTGAAGCCATTACTATGAGAGATGAATTATTTCTACGAAGCATTTGTACGCCATTAGGATTAGAACGGTTAATCAGTTTAATGAGTGCTAAGGCTACTACCATTTCATAAAATCTACCAACAAATAACACGATGAATAAAATGAAGATTTTTTCAAAATCACATGTATTATTTCCCAGTTTAGGTTTGTTTTTCCTGTGTTCGTTTTATCAGGTAAATGGTCAAATGCCATTGAATCTTAAGGCGGCAATGCAATATGCTGTCGATAACAATAGCAGCGTAATTCAGGGTAAACTAGACGAAGCAAAGGGATTAATTAATGTGGAACAGCTGCTTTCCTCAGGTTACCCACAAATTAATGGAAATGCTCAATTTGTCTATAACCCGTTGTTACAGGTTATCTTTTTCCCCGACTTTTTGAACGGTAAACCTGATGATATCCGACCAGTGACCATTGGCACTCATTGGGGAACCAACGCCTCTATTGAGGTAACCCAATTGGTGTTTAGTCCTGAATTCAGGGTAGGTCTGAACGCTGCAAAAAAGGCGACTGAATTGTACAGATCCAGAGCAGAGGCTACCAAAGAAGAATTGGTTTTACAAGTTTCTAAAGGCTATTATGCTATTCAGGCGGTAAAATCTCAAAAGGCAAATATTCAGGCTAATTTGTTTAAGATTAAGGAATTATTAAAGTTAACCAAGGTGCAGGTTGAAAATGGATTAGGTAGAACTCAAGATGTTAAACAACTTGAACTTACTGAACTTATCTTGGAAAACCAGTTGAATAATCTGGAATTGCAGATTCAACAGCAGATGGTTATGTTTAAGCTTTCACTACAAATGCCATTGGTAACTGACATCATTCTTACGGATACCCTAAGTGAATCAAGTTATACCTTACCTGAGGTCGTGGCTTTACAAGCCAATTATAATCAACGTATTGGATTAACACTCATTGAGCAGAATCAAGCGCTTAATGTAATTAATTTAAATCGGTACAAAGCGAGTTACTGGCCCACAGCTAATTTATTTGCAAATGTTGCAGCTCAGGCACAGCCAAGAACTTTTGGTGATTTTGTTAGTTCTAACTCATGGGCTAGCTTTAGTTCTGTTGGATTAAGGTTGCGCGTGCCCATTTACGACGGTGGTTTAAGAAGAACTCAGGTTGAAACGGTTCAAATAGACATTAAAAAAGGAGAGGAAGACAAAAAGCAACTCCTTTCTTTATATGAAGCTCAATTTGAAAATGCAAAGAAAACATTAGCCCTTAATCTGAATAATTTAACCCCGCTCAAAAGAGCAAGGAGCCTTGCTGAAGAAATTTACACCCAAAGTCAGGCAAGATATCAGCAGGGACTTGCTCCATTGACGGAAATATTAAATGCAGAAACATCCCTCAGAGAATCAAAAAATAATGTGCTATCTGCTTTGTTTCAGGTCAGAATAGCCGAACTCGATTTGCTTCATGCTAATGGGCAATTGATTAAATTTTTACAGTAAATAACCCAAACTTTATATTATAACAACATGAAAAAAGGACTTAGAATTCTGACCATTCTATCTATTACTATCGGTGTATTCGCAGTAATTGGATGGAAATTAACAGATAATAAAAAGAAGATAGATAGCTCTGCAGCGAAAGCTCAGGTAAGAAATACTACGGTAATGGTTTCTTCTACCTTTCCGGAAATTACCTTGATGAAGAAGGATTTCAATGCAAATGGTTCATTCAGAGCGTTTAAGGAAGTTGCTATCATTTCAGAGGCAGCTGGAAGAGTGACTCAGGTGAATTTTGAAAATGGAAAACAAGTGCAGGAAGGTAGTGTCCTTGTGACTTTAGATTCTGACTTATTATTAAATCAAATCGCCCAAGTAAAATTTAATCAGGAGAAAATCAAAAAAGACGTTCAACGTCTCTCTAATTTACTACCGGTGGGTGGCGTTTCTCAACAACAATTAGATGATGCAGTAAATGGGCTTGAAAATTTAAAATTCCAGCAAATTAGCCTTGAAAAGCAACTTTCATTTAGTAAGGTTAAAGCCCCATTAACGGGTATCATCTCAAATAAAATGGTGGAAAAGGGAGCTTTCATCACTCCTCCAATGAAGTTAGGAGATGTAGTACAAACAAATAAATTGTATTTCCAGACTTACCTCACGGCCGAGCAGATTGCTCTCATCAAGGTGGGATTCATCGCAGATGTTGTAACTGACGCAATGCCAGAGCAAAAACTCAATGGTGTTGTTACGCTCATCGACGTAAAATCTGATCCTTCAAGGAGATACTTAGTAGAGCTATTGATAACTAATCCGGGGCGATTAAGGCCTGGTATGACCGGGCAGGTATCATTCAATGATATTGCTTCTTCTGAAATATTGGCCATTCCTCGTATTTGTTTGGTAGGAAGTTCCAGAAATGCTTCTGTTTATGTCATAGAAAATGGGAAAGCCGTTCTAAGAAATATTCAAATTGGCGTTGGCACAGGAAGTTTGATCGCCGTACTTGGTGGCTTACAAAAGTCTGATGAAATTGTACTTACAGGTCAAATAAATCTTGTAGACGGTGCGCCCGTTATTGTAAAAAACAAATAGGAATAATCATTTAACCTTTTCAAAAGAAAATTCATGTCATTAACTGAAATTGCTATTAAAAGGCCTTCCTTGATTATAGTGCTGTTTGTTGTGCTAACCGTTTTAGGCCTTTTTAGTTATACCCAATTGAGCTATGAACTTATTCCTAAGTTTGAAGCGCCCATTCTAACCGCTACAACGGTCTATCCTGGTGCCGGTCCAATGGAAGTCGAACAAAGTGTTACCAAAAAAATTGAAGATGCCCTTTCTGGCTTGGCAGGCGTAAATAGTATTCGCTCTACCTCAAGAGAAAATATTTCGTCAGTTATTATTGAGTTGGAACAAAATGCTAATATTCAACAAAGTCTTCAGGAGGCTCAAAGAAAACTTAATGAAATTCAACCTACTTTTCCAAGAGATGCTAAAGTGCCTGTTCTCGGAAAGTTTTCCAGTGATGAATTTCCTATTATGAATATTGGGGCTAAAAGTAAATTGGATGCTGGTCAAATGTTTGATTTAGCAAAAAATAGAATTGTTCCTCTCCTAAGTAGTATTGAGGGTGTGGCGAGGATTACCATTGTGGGTGGCCAGGAAAGGGAAATCAGAATTAATATTAATAGAAAGGAACTTGAACAACGTAAATTAAGTCTACTTCAAGTTCAAAATGCTATTCAATCGGCAAATCTTGATTTCCCAACGGGAAAAATTAAAAATCAAGATGAGCAAATTACCATACGTCTTGCTGGAAAGTTAGACGCATTAAATCAGTTGAGAGCTATTATTGTTAGTAATAATCCTTTAACCAATAGCCCAGTAAGACTCGATGAGGTAGCTGAAATTGAAGATGCTACTAAAGAACCATCTGATTTAAGCCGGTTAAATGGCGTGTCTGGCCTGGCTTTTCTTGTTCAAAAACAATCAGATGCAAATGCCGTAGCGGTAAGTGAGAGTGTGATTAAGGAAATGGAAGAGTTAGAAGAACTCTATAAAGCGGATGAACTCACTTTTGGCATTGCTAATAATTCTTCTGATTTTACTATCGAAGCTGTTAATGCCGTTATTGATGATATTGGTCTTGCCGTTATTTTAGTGGCTGTTATTATGCTTCTTTTCCTACACAGTTTTCGTAATGCGCTGATTGTTATGGTGGCTATTCCTGCTTCCTTAATAACCACCCTTATTTTTATGTACGCTTTCAATTTTACTTTTAACCTGATGACCTTGCTTGCTATGTCTCTGGTTATCGGTATCCTTGTCGATGATTCCATCGTAGTACTTGAAAATATTTTCAGGCATTTGGAAATGGGAAAAAATAGAAGGCAAGCAGCTTTCGATGGTAGGAATGAAATTGGTTTTACCGCTTTAGCGATTACTTTAGTGGATGTCGTTGTGTTTTTCCCGATCGCTTTAACTGGCGGTATTATTGGGAATATTATGAAACAGTTTGCTTTGGTCGTAGTTATTTCTACCCTGGTATCTCTTCTTGTTTCATTTACATTGACCCCAATGTTAGCCTCTCGTTTTTCCAGATTGGAGCATTTTAATAAGAAAACGATAGGAGGATTTATTTTAATTGCTTTTGAAAAGGCGATTTCAAATCTTACAGAAGCTTACGTGAAATTATTAAAATGGGCCATTAGAAATTGGTGGGCTGTTTTAGGTCTGACAACTATTATTTTTCTATCCTCCTTCCAATTAATTACCGGTGGATTCATTGGAACCGCGTTCATATCTAATAGCGATAGAGGTGAGTTTATTATAAAACTTGAGCTACCCAAAGAGGCTACTTTAGAGCAAACGAATCAAGTGGCCCTCGCTGCTGAAAAATATTTGGTTAGCAAAAAGGAAATTATAAATATTTTCACAACGGTAGGAAGAAGCTCTGATTTTATAGGAAGTTCAACGCTATCCAATCTGGCTGAAATACAGGTGAAAATAACTCCAGCGTCCGAAAGGAAAGAATCTACTGACTTCTTTGCCAGAAATATTAAAATGGAACTGGAAAAGGAACTGGTTGGCGTAAAAGTAAATTCAAGTCAGGTTTCTTTCTTTGGTGGAGCTGATCAGGCGCCTATTCAAGTGATTGTCAGTGGAGCTGATTTGAAAAAGGTAAAAGATTATGGGGATAAAGTACTTGATTGGGTTAGAAATACGCCTGGTGCCATGGAAGCTGATATGAGTTACAAAGAAGGTAACCCTGAAATTAAAATTGAGGTAGATAGACTGAAAATGTCAGAGCTTGGTTTAAATCTGCAAGTTGTAGGTGCCACTATGCAAACTGCTTTTGCGGGAAATACCGATACCAAATTTAGAGATGGTAACTCTGAGTATGACATTAATATTAGATTTGATGCCTTTGATAGAAATAATGAAGAGGATGTTAAAAATTTATTATTCGTAAATCCACGAGGCGAGCAAATTAAGTTGTCTCAGTTTGCTTTGGTATCGAGTTCAACTGGTCCAAGTCTACTCGAAAGAAAGGATAGGATCCCTTCGTTGGTGGTATCGTCTAAAATTTTAGGTCGTCAATCTGGTGATATTGGCGTGGATATACAAAATAAAATTGCTGAAAATCCTCCGCCTGTCGGTGTTTTTATTGCCTACGAAGGCGACTTAAAGGCTCAGGCAGAGAGTTTTGGAAGTCTAGGTCTTGCTTTTGGCGCTTCCATTCTTTTTGTATATCTTATCATGGTGGCTCTCTACAATTCCTGGGTCAGTCCGTTTGTCGTTTTATTCTCTATCCCAGTAGCTATGGTGGGCGCCTTTTTAGCCTTAGCACTGTCTATGAGTACCATGGATATATTTTCTATATTGGGAATCATTATGTTAGTAGGTTTGGTTGGTAAAAACGCAATACTTTTAGTAGATTTTGCAAATCAACGAAAAGAGGAGGGAAATAGAATAATCCGTTCTATTCTTGAAGCGGGATCACTTCGTTTACGCCCCATTATTATGACCACAGTAGCTATGGTTTTCGGTATGCTTCCTATAGCATTGGCTAAAGGTGCAGGTGCAGAATGGAAAAATGGCCTTGCATGGGCACTGATAGGTGGTTTGACCAGCTCCATGTTACTTACATTAATTGTTGTACCTGTGATTTATTTCTTAATGGAAAAAGCCAGAAATTGGACAAATAAACTGTTTGGAGCTGATAAACCATCAGAGGATATCATTGTGGTAAAAGAAAATAAAACTGAGTTTATATAATATATTCAGTTTGTTGATATTTATCGGGTGTGGTGTACTATATTTGTACCCCACACCTCTTTTTTTGTGTGCATTGAAACTATTGACATATTTTAATGAGTAAACATATATCTTTTTTAAAAGAAGCTATTAAAGACTGGCGTTCGACAGGTTCAATTGTAAGAAGTTCTCCTGAGTTAATCAAGAAGATGTTGCAACCCATCCATTTTGATAAGGTAGAATTGATTGTTGAACTCGGGGCAGGGCAAGGATGTATTACAAAAGCTTTGGCAGATTCCTTATTGGAAAATACCCATTTACTCGCTTTTGAATTAAATGATCATTTTTTGAAAGAACTCTCTTTGTTGGAAAAAGAAAATGTGGAGATTATTAATGGAGATGCGTTGAATTTGTTGACCTACGTAAAAAAAGAATCTGTAGATGTAGTCATTTCAAGTTTACCTCTTGCCAACTTTCCGTTTTTATTAAAAAGGGATATTTTAGAACAGTGCTATGATTCTCTTAAACCTTCTGGTTTGTTTATTCAGTTTCAATATTCGCTGATAGATTTTAAACTTCTTAAAAAGAAGTTCTCTTCCGTTGAAAGAAAATTTACTGCGCTAAATATACCTCCGGCGTTTATCTACGTTTGTAGAAAATGATATATTTAACGAGAAATTTTCGTAAATCTAATTTACATCTTTCATACTTAATTGGACCCGCTTTCTTGCATAGTCAATTTCGACGATTCTAACAGTTACCTCTTGATTAAGTTTGACTACTTCTGCAGGATTTTTAATAAAGCGATTGGCCATTTGGCTTACATGTACCAAACCACTTTCTTTAATTCCTATGTCAACGAAAGCGCCAAAATTGGTAATGTTATTTACAATTCCTTGTAAAACCATGTCTGTTTTTAAGTCATTTATAGAGTGAATACCATCGGCAAACGAAAAAGCTTTTGCCTCTCCACGTGGGTCCAAACCTGGTTTATTTAGCTCTTTTATAATATCATTTAAGGTTGGTATACCTACCTTTTCAGTGACATATTGATTAACTTTAATCTGTTTTCTGATTGTTGATTGTTTTATTAACTCGTCCACCGAACAGCCTAAATCTTTAGCCATTTTTTCAACGATAGGGTAAGATTCCGGATGAACTGCCGTGTTATCTAAAGGATGTTCCCCTTGTCTGATGCGTAAAAACCCAGCGGATTGTTCAAAAGCCTTTTCTCCCATTCTGGGTACTTTTTTTAGTTCCTTCCTAGCTTTAAATGGTCCATTTTCTGTTCTATATTTTACAATATTTTGCGCTAAAGTTGGGCCAAGTCCTGAAATATAGGATAATAAATGTTTGGACGCCGTATTCAAATTAACGCCAACACTATTTACGCAACTTGCTACCACACTGTCCAGGCTTTCTTTAAGTTTAGGCTGATTCACGTCGTGTTGATATTGTCCGACGCCAATAGATTTTGGATCAATTTTAACTAATTCGGCCAAAGGGTCCATTAGCCTTCTACCGATAGAGATGGCACCACGAACGGTTAAGTCCTGCTCGGGAAATTCTTCTCTTGCGGCTTCGGAGGCAGAATAAATAGAGGCACCAGCTTCATTAACGCTAAATATAGAAATAGGGTGAGGTTGTGGAAGGGTCCGGCAAAAATCAACACTTTCTCTTCCAGCAGTTCCATTTCCAATAGCAATGGCTTCTATATTATGTTTTTGTATGAGATGGGTTAATGTCTTCGTTGCTCCAGAGGTGTCATTTTGAGGTGGATGCGGATAAATAGTGGTATTTTCCAATAATTCGCCACTGGCGTCCAGAACCACTATTTTACAACCCGTTCTAAATCCTGGATCAATACCTAAGACAACTTTTTGTCCCAAGGGAGCGGATAAAAGTAATTGTCTGAGGTTGTCAGAAAAAACATCAATTGCGGCTATATCAGCTTTTTCTTTAGATAGTTGTCTGAATTCAGTTTCTATAGATGGGCTCAATAACCTTTCATAACTATCTTTAATGGCAACCTTTACCTCATTTGCCGCCTCATTATTTTTTTTGATGTGAA
>JANQZX010000077.1:27129-31531 GCA_030728245.1 Saprospiraceae bacterium
AAGGTAGCATTAATTTTTAATCTTAATTCTTCCGTTAATTTTCCTTGCTCTTCAATAGATTTAAGAATAGCCTCTTTGCGCTTATCCAGTTCTTCAAGTCTTTTACTTTCTTTTTGAATATCTGCAATTTCTACTTCGTCCAATGAACCTGTGGATTCTTTTCTATATCGTGCTATAAATGGAATGGTAGCTCCTTCATTTAACAAAGCCAAAGTGTTTTTAACACTTTGTAGGGAAATTTGTAAAGTGGAGGCTATTAATTTGCTGTAATCTTCCATTTGGTATTTTTTTGGTGGGCAAATTTAAACCATAATTCAACTTTTTAATGTATCAAATATATATTCAATGCATTTAAAATGCATAAAAGCATGATATTTGCGTTATTCACTAAATAATAAAATGAAAATTTTTAAAAAATTTTTCCTTTACCTATTTTTTTGCGCTGCTGGAATAGTACATGGATCCGCCCAGGACTCTGTGTTGGTCTCTTTTCCTAATGGATTATCTGCATTTCTTAAGTTACAAGCCGCTGAGGTTATGCCATCTTCTTTACAGCAGCGATTTCCTATGATTAATGTCTGGAAATCAAACCATAAACTTTTTCCCAAGGTTGATTTTAGAATTTTAAAAGTGAATAATGAATGGGAAATTTATGCTATCAAAGGAGATTCTATTACCAAATTAATTAGTAAAAAAGAGGGCGTCTGGGATGTAGAGGTCGATGACGACTTTCATGAAAGCGTAAAATGCTTTACCTCAACTTCAAATAAATTTCAACAGCTTGATAAATCTCTTACCATTTCTTCAAATGATTCATTGAGCGTTTTTCGCTTAGCGCTTAGTGCAACAGGAGAATTTACTGACTTTCATGGCGGGGACATATCAAAAGTTTTATCCGTTATGCTCAAAATGGTTAATTTGGTAAATGCTGTTTTTGAAAGAGATTTGGGGGTTCGATTTGTTCTTATAGATAGAACAGATGACCTGATTTTTCAATTTGCCAACGCCGATCCTTTTACCCAGGGAAATGAAAGTAATGAAAATCAACAGTTATTAGATCGTATCATTGGTGACGATAATTATGATATTGGACATGTATTAGGGGGAATGCAATCGGTAAGTATAGGTAAAATTGGAAGCGTTTGTCAGAAGGGTGAAAAGGGTAGGGGCGTTTCTACTGCTCTTGTTCCAGACGGTATCTATTTTACCTTTGACTATTTTAGCCATGAACTTGCTCATCAACTGGGGGGCAACCATACTTTTAACAGCATTATTTGCAATGCTCAGCGAAATTCTCTTACCGCTTGGGAACCTGGCTCAGGTATGAGTATCCTTGGTTATCCGGGTTTATGTAAATCAGATAATTTAGGCCTACACGTTTTGCCGCGATTTCATAGTGGTAGTGTAGAAGAAATCTCTAATCTATTAACGTCCAAAGCCTATCAATTTTGTGGTGTAAAAGTATCAAGGTCAAATAGTAAGGTTTCACCACTGGAGATTGAAAACACCTATCTTCCAAGGAATACGCCTTTCTTACTCCATCCTATTTACTCAGATTCTACTTCCTTGTTTTCTTATGAGTCTTTTGATATAGGTGAACCAATGGTATTAAATAGTATATCGGGAAATAGTCCAAATATTAAAATGACAGAACTTAAGTCAAATACCTTCAGATCATTTCCAGGTATGGATTCATTGGTTAAACTGGCTAATGAACCTGGAGTTATATTAGCTGATTATGAGAGAGATATGAGTTTAAGGCTTGTAAGAAGATTTGAATCCAATCTGGTCTGGCAACCTTTTAATCTTTCTGTTAAAGCTAATATGGGGCCTTTTACTTTAGTAAAACCTAAAGAGGATGTAATTTACTCAGCCGATGAACCAATACAAGTTGAATGGTTGCCAGCAAATACCTTTCTTCCTCCTTTACTTGCTGATAAAGTAGATATTTTTTTAGTGGATGTAGCTAATCCAGATGCTCTGATTTTCTTAAAAAGGAATGTCCCAAATCTTGGTAAATATTCTTTGTTTATAAATGAAAATATTAATAATGCTACATACAAATTAGGGGTAAAGGGGACAAATAAATTATTTTTTAATCTAAGTCCCGGCAATATAATTGTTCAGAATAAAGCTGGATTTTTTAACGGGCTTCCTTTCGATGTTTCTCATTTCACGTGTGAAGGAGATATTCTTTTCCGTTGGGATTTATCAACCTTAGCGGATTCTATTTTTCCTTTAACCTTTAAAATAGATAATGTAACTCATTGGAACCCTGATTGGCGTGAAATGATAATGCTGAAACCAGGGATGCTGGAATGGCGTTTGTCTGCCCCGGCAGGTGAAACAGTTCCTGCCTTTAATCAGGCAACCCTTCAGGTGGCATCGACAAATAAAAAGTTTAGCTTTCCCATAGAATGGCATTATCAGACAAAAAAGCCGCTGAATTTCGAAGCTGTTTATCCGCTGAATAAATCTGAAATTAGTGATGTACGTCCTCTATTTTCCTGGAAAGCAAATGATAAAGCCGATTGGTACCAAATAGAGCTGTCAGAAAGTAAGACTTTCGAGTACATTATTGATTCCCCTGTGACAGTAGGTTCTTCTGTTTATCCAACAAAACCCTTGATAGCTGGAAAACAGTATTTCTGGCGCATAAAATACCATACTATTTTATGTGGAAGTAATGTTTCAGAAGTATTTTCCTTTTATGTAAAACCAGCTATTTGTGACGAATGGAAGAAGATGGATACGCTCGTTCTCAATCAAATTCCCTTCAGGCAATCTAACCTGATTATTAATCAAAAAGGAGTTATTACTGATTTTCTGGAAATGTGGATGAATATTAAGTTCACAGACATAGAAAAAGTAAAGATATTTCTAAAAACGCCCTCAGGTTTGAGTCTATCTCTTCCTTTGCCAAAAAATTGTTTAAAATCGCTTCAATGGCATAAAATAACTTTTTCAAAAGATGCTATTTTAACAGATTCTTGTATTGGTGTTGATTCCTTAAACATAAATGTGGGTAATTTATATAATATATTGAAAGGGGAGAAATTAGATGGATTGTGGCAATTGGTATTTGAAGGCGTAAATCAATCGGGAAATATTGGAAGTTGGGGGTTTAAAGGCTGTTATTTGGGAGAAGTTACTTTTTCTTCAAATATTCGGGAAAATGAGATATTAGCCTATATTTCACCAAATCCTGCTGCTGAAAACACGGGTAAAATATCCTTTTTAAATGAAGGGAAGGCGAATATCATTTTGTGGGATTTCCTTGGAAATAAAAAAGGCGAATGGATTAAAAGTCAGTTTGAAAATGAAATGTATATTAAACTTTTTGATTTAGTTAATGGAATTTATTTGTTGGATATAAGAGAAGAAGATGGAAAAAAACAACTCATTAAATGGGTCATTCAATAAAAAAGAAAAAGTGCCAATCAATGAAGAAATGGCACTTTCCCTTTTTAATCTGTTTTAATTATTAGATACTAATCCAATAAGTGGTTTTTGTGCCGCCAATGTGGCTGAGCTACTTCCTCTGGCTACAATGGTGTATTTTTTACCACGAACTAAGTTAAGATTACTCAACGTACTTAATGCGACCGTTTTTCCTTTTTCGCGAATAACAATGGTAAAACGAGTTGAACCAGGCTGATCAAATGCCTGGAAATTTTCTTTTCCCGTGCTTCTACCTGTAAATTCAGTATTTACAACGTTGTTAACTAAAAATTGAATGCCTGTTGCCGGGCTGTCAGTTAAGGCACTTAAAAACCGGATATATGTTTTCTCTGGATCAGGAATAGATAGATCATCTTGTGAGACCAAAAAGTCATATTTACCTGCTATGCCAAAAGCATGTACTGTGTAATAAGTGTTGTCAGCTAAATTGAGATCTGTAGTCAAATTTACTTCTCCAGTAGTAGCCGTTGCCGGTACAGTAATTTTCAGTTTTGCCGTTCCTGAAGGGATAACGGCATAATCAATGATAGGAAATAAGCTACCGTATGTTACCAGTCTAGGATCACCAACAGTAGTTAATACACCTGATACAACTTTATCGTTGATAGAGGCAACCACTCCTGGAACATCAGGTGCTGCATGAAATATTTTAATCCTTGCACCATTGGTAGCTGGTGTGGCATTCCTTAGGAAATCAAATTCTTCACCGCAGGAAACGAGAGAAAATGCGCTAATGAATAAAAAGGCATTCCACATATATTTTAATTTCATAATAATTTTTTTAGGGTTGAACAAACCAAAGTTGTTTTGTGTGATAATCAGGTAAATCGGCACCAAGTCCTCTTAGAGTAGCTAAATTCCAAACATATTCGGAGTTGAATCTTGGGCGAACTCTTTGAACAAATTTTCCGCTATTGTCCGGGTAAAGGCTGGTTGGGAA
>JANQZX010000077.1:31631-84331 GCA_030728245.1 Saprospiraceae bacterium
GAATTGGTTCCTGCATGAGGAACCATAAAGTTATCAGCATTATTCTGAAATGCTTTATCGACATATTCTATTACTTTGTCCGCACTGAACGCGGCTTTGTTTGATAAGTGGATAGCGTTTCTGGCAAGATTTGCGTAAATGAATTTTTTCCACTTGCTAACATCTCCTTTATATACAATATCTCCTCTTGATAATGAGGCGGAATAACCAGTTTTATCTAAATCTGCCAGTGCTTCGGTACTTAATCTAACTACTTCAGCGTAAACATCTTGTTGTGAATCGTAATCAAACACATATCTATTTGGCTCCCAAGCTTGTTTTAAAATCATTTCACCATGTAGGTCTGTCGTAGATTGCCAGCTCCAGGCGCGTACGGCTTTAGCTGCACCCACGTAATCCCATTTATTGTTTTCTACACCATCTGAAATAATTAAATCAATATTGGTGCCAATAGACCAGTAATGAGACCGCCATTTTTCACCGCAAGCGTCCGATCCTGGAGCAAATCCTTGTCTGTCCCAAGAATTTCCAGCTGAAACCCAGCCCCAATATTGAACATATTGACCGATATATCGGGCATCCCATGCGTCACCTCTAACCATTTGGGCAAAAATAGGTGGAAGTAAGGCAAATCCTTCCGCTACCTGCGGATTACTTGGATCTTGATTAATATCAAAATAAGATTCGCAACTACTACCCAGGAAGAGTAAAAAAGCGAATGGATATAATATTTTTTTCATTGTTGTAAATTTTAAAGGGTTATTCTAATACCACCAGAAATAGTTCTGGGCAAAGAAATAGTACCAAAATCGAAACCAAATGCGCCTACACCTCTTGTTGTAGCTGAATTACCATTGACATTTGGGTCGGCTCCACTATAATTTGTGAGTAACCATAAGTCAGTTCCGCTAACAAATACTTTGGCACTTTTGAATAATTTACTTCCTTTTAAAACGGAGCTTGGGATATTGTAATTAATGGATACATCTCTTAAACGAATCCAATTTATATCCTCCTCTACAAATTCTGACTCTGGCGCAGCACTAAAGAAATCACTACGTGTTAATGGGGTAACTTGAATACTATTCTTAGTGGGACTTTCTGTATTTTCTCTTCCATCCCTTAATACGCCATTAAAAATATAAGGTTGGTTCCTGTCAGGTAAAGTGGTGCTTAACCCTCTTTGATGTAAAAATCTTGCCGTTCCGTTAAAAACGTCACCACCTTTTCTGATATCTAATAGAAAAGAAAGACTAAATTCTCCTACCCTGAATTCATTGGTTAAGCCAATGGTGAAATCAGGGTTTCTGTCACCAATAGGTAGGAAATTTGTGTTAACCACGGGTAATCCATTGGATGGATTAATTAAAATATCACCATTTTTGTTTCTAAGATAACTATAACCGCCAATAGCAGTGGCACTACCAAGACCCCGCTGGTTATAATCTAAATTAATGGTTGGGTAAAATCTGGCTAAATCAGAGACAAATGCGCTGGCACGGGCATTTCCAAATAACCAGGTATCAGAATTATAAAACTCTGCCTGATCGGCTGGGAGATTTTCAACAGTGGTGGTGAAAGTGGTGAAATTCATTAATATATCCCATTGTACCTTCTCTTTTTTAATTGGCGTTAGAGAGAGTTGTACTTCATACCCTTGATTTGAAAAGGTACCTCCATTAACGAGTCCAAAAATGAATCCAGTTCCGTAACTTAAACGTTGAGATACGATCTGGTCG
This sequence comes from Saprospiraceae bacterium, assembly GCA_030728245.1. Lineage (GTDB taxonomy): Bacteria > Bacteroidota > Bacteroidia > Chitinophagales > Saprospiraceae > BJGN01. The sequence continues at coordinate 33,371 of JANQZX010000077.1, forward strand.
AAACGAGAATTTTTAAAATAAGCAAAGTCTATACCTATTCTATTCTTAAACAACTTAAGTTCTGTTCCAAATTCATAACCCTGTGTTCGTTCAGGTTTCAAATTGGGATTTCCACCAAAGAAACCAAATGCAAAGCCTCCACCAGTGGTTGTTTGTGGAGCCAGAGCGGGTAATATTTTATAGGGAGGAGCATCTTTACCTGTTTGAGATAAAGTTGCTCTTAGTTTACCATAACTAAGAATGGATGAATTATTGAATAAGGGTAACTCGCTGAAAATGAAACTCAAACCTGTTGATGGATAAAAGAAGGAGCGATTTGCTGAGGGTAGGGTAGAAGACCAGTCATTTCTACCTCTTACATTGAAAAAGAGAATATCCTTATATCCTAAATCAAAGGTTCCCAATAAACTGAGCAATCTTTGTCTGGTTATGGTCAACTTGTTACGTTGAGTGGTAGGATCTGTATTATTGATACTATTATAGTCGGGTATATACATTTTTTCGCCTCTAACAGAGGTAACTTCATAATTTCTATCATCTACAGAACTGCCAAAGGTGAAAGATGCTTTGAAGTCACCAAATGTCTTTTTAGCCGTTACAAGAAGATTGCCATTCATTAATAATGAATTTTCATTATATGATTCAATGACGCCTCTACCCGTAATGCCATATATAGATTCAGGGTGAAGTAATGTATTACCAATAGTAGAATAAGCGTCAATACCAAACCTTCCCGTCACATTTAACCATTTAAATGGGTCGTAAAGAACACTGAAATTTCCTATCGTTCTCTTGTTTCTGGTTTGATTTTTATTTGCATACACGTTAAACAATGGATTATCTTGCTCTGTCGTACTTTGAATCAACTGTCTTCTTGTTCCGTCAGGATTTAAAAACACGCTGGCATCGTCATAAAATGGCCAGGAAAGTAAGCTTATTAAATATCCATTGGCTCCTCTCTGCGGTGCTGTGGTATTTGAATTAACAAAATTCAATGAACTGCTGGTGCTTAGCTTATCGGAAATTTTGGCTGTCGTACTCAAGCGCACAGAAATTCTATTGAAATCATTGGTTGGTACAACCCCTTTTTGATCGGTATATGCGGTAGAAAGGCGATAACTTAATCCGGTGGTACCTCCCTCAAAGCCTAAATTATGGGTTTGAGTAAATCCATCCCTGAAAAAAGCATCGATATTATCATATTTTGGAGTAGATGCAGGAAGTTTCGGACCAAAGAAGAAAGAAGTGGTTGGATCAGCTGATCCGTTAAATCCTCTGGCATAGTCACTGTTGTACTCAGGGAATCTATAAAGATGTTCATTCCTGAAGAGGTTATCGTAACTAATTTTTCCTTTTCCTGAACTTCCCTTTTTTGTGGTAATGATAATGGCCCCAGAAGAGGCATCTATACCATATAAGGCAGCAGCTTCAGGGCCTTTCAATACCGTAACTGATTCAATATCTGCTGGATTAATGTCACCAGCTCTATTTTGATAATCGTTGGCTCTGTTTGGCTGATTAGATACAAGAGCACCCTGATTGAATGTTCGATTGTCGATAGGTAACCCATCTACTACAAATAAAGGTTGGTTATTTCCGTCTATGGAACTCGGTCCACGCAATTGCACTGCAACGGAAGAACCTGCTTGTCCACTGGTTGGTGTCATGTTCAGACCAGCTACTCTTCCTTGAAGAGAAACAATAAAGTTATCTCTTCCTGTATTTTGCAGCGACTCTCCCTTAACTTCTTGAATCGAATAAGCCAGTTTTTTCTTTTCTTCCTTGATACCCAGGGCAGTAACTACTATTTCACCCAGTGCGGTAGCTTCAGCAATGAGCTGTACATCAAGTAAAGTTTCATTGGTGATTTTAATTTCTTTGGGTTTATAGCCCGTGTACGAATACCGTAATGTTTGACCTGTGGCCACCTGAATAGCATAAGTGCCATCTAAATCAGTTACCGTTCCAATGCCAGTCCCAACGACCAAAACAGTCACGCCAATCATAGGACTACTGTCATCGGCATCTGTAATGGTTCCTTTTAATGTTCGGTTTTGTGCCGTCAGTCCATTTTGATGTAGGAAGACAAACAGCAGAAAAACGAATGATTTCAGTAATGTAAGTTTCATTCTGATGTGTATATGGGTTAATAAATAAGTAAAACCTATTAAATATTAATTTAATAGGTAGGAAAAAAATCCGTTTTACTTTGGCAAAATTCTTAAGAAAATGAAAAGAAAATATACCGGGTTTTTATAGGTGCTCTAAAAATTATCGTTTAATTCCATTCGTTTCATGTAATTCTTTAAACTTTCCATTGGGCGTGTTATGGCCACTCTCCCCGAACGAACGAACTCAAATATACCATATTTTTTGAATTCTTCCAATAACGCTTCTGTTTCTATAGCTCTGCCTGTTTTTTCAAAAACGATGAATTCCGGTTCAATTTCTAAGATGCGTACATTGTATTCTCTTACAAATTTTTCAACTTTCAACGAATCCCCAAAAATAGAAGAAGGTATTTTATATAGGGCAATCTCCTGATATATTATTTCGTGTTTTTCGTAGTAAAACGCTTTTAAAATATCTATTTGCTTATCAAGTTGGGCTACCAGTTTTTTTATCATTTCTTCCGTAGTGAAAACTACAATAGTAAATCGATGAATACCTGGAAGAGATGATTTAGAGGTATTTAAACTTTCAATATTGATATGTCTTCTGGTGAAAATGGAAACAACTCGAGAGACCATTCCTGTTTGATTTTCCGAAAAAACAGACAGGGTAAATTCTTTTTTTTCCATAAGTACTATTTATTATTTGGTTCAAGAAGGATTTCGCCAACGCCAGCGCCACTTTGAACCATTGGAAAAACATTGTCCTCTTTTTCTACCATTACATGTAAAAGGTATGGTCCAGGGTAGGCAAGCATTTCCGCCACCGCCTCTTTTAAAGAGGAAACCTCTTCAATCTTTTTTCCTGTAATTCCGAATCCTTCGGCAATTTTTAGAAAGTCTGGATTTTGAAGCTCTACAGATGAGTATCTTTTATCGTAGAATAATTGTTGCCATTGACGAACCATACCCAGGAAATTATTATCTAAAATAACAATTTTCACAGGCATTTTCCATTGATTTATCATGCCTAATTCCTGGATAGTCATTTGAAATCCACCATCGCCAATAAAGGCAACGACGGTTTTATCTGGTTGGGCATATTGAGCACCAAAAGCAGCCGGTAGTCCAAAGCCCATTGTTCCTGCTCCACCTGATGAAACCCATTGATTGGTAGATCGATAAGTGTAGTATCTTGCAGCTGCCATTTGATGTTGTCCCACATCAGTAGCTACGATAGCCAGGCCATTTGTTTGGTCAGAAATTTCCTTCACGACCATTCCCATCCTCATTTTTCCTTCAGGGGTAGGTGATAAATCTCTGTTTATTACCTTCTCAAATTCAATTTTCTTACAATCCTCAAATTCCTGAAGCCATGTGGGATAAGTTTTTTCTTCAATTAAGGGTAAAAGTGCCTCAAGGACCATTTTGGCATCTCCAAGAACTGGAATGGTTACTTTTACATTTTTATTAATTTCTGATGGGTCAATTTCAATATGAATAACTTTGGCTTGTTTGGCGTATTTTGTTAAATTTCCAGTTACTCTATCATCAAAACGCATGCCAATGGCAATAAGCACATCACATTCATTTTGTTTTATATTCGCTCCATAATTTCCATGCATGCCAAGCATGCCGACATGTTGAGGATGATCATCGGGAAGTGAAGACAAACCGTGTAGGGTGCAGGCTACTGGAATACCTGATTTTTCAACAAAACGTTTAAATTGATTCTGGGCATTAGAAATCTGGATACCATGCCCAGCAAGAATAAGGGGTTTATTTGCCTTATTGATCATCTGAGCAGCGGAAGTTATTTCATCTTCATTTAGTTTGGGTAATGGATGGTAACTTCTAATTTGTTTACAAGATGAATATTCAAAATCAAAAAATTCATTTTGAGCATCTTTAGTAATGTCAATAACCACAGGTCCGGGCCTGCCTGAATTGGCAATGTAAAAGGCTTTGGCAAAAACAGATGGAATTTCAGATGCATGGGTAATTTGATGATTCCATTTTGTAACAGGCATGGTGCAGTTAATTACATCAGTTTCCTGAAATGCATCAGAACCAAGTAATGTAGAAGCTACCTGACCTGTTATACAAACTAAAGGGGTGGAATCAAGCATAGCATCAGCTAATCCTGTCATTAAATTCATTGCGCCAGGTCCGGAAGTAGCCATAGCTACACCCGTTTTTCGTGTTACGCGGGCATATCCTTCAGCCGCATGGATGGCTCCTTGCTCATGCCTGGGTAAAATATGATTAATACGGTCCGTGTAATGATATAAGGCATCATACACAGGCATGATGGCACCTCCGGGATAACCAAAAATGGTATTTACTGATTCAGCAATTAAACATTTAAGTACCGCCTCTGCTCCAGTGATATTTACCTTTCCCTCTGTAAGGTGGTTAGGTTGGTTTTCGACTAGTTTATTTATCACTTTTTCCATGATTTAAAGGTTTTTTTCATCGGTTACACAACCTTCTGACGCAGAAGATACTAACTGAGCATACTTTCTAAGGTAACCGGTAGTTGCTTTTGAAGGTTTGGGTTGCCATATAGCTCTTCTTCTTTCAAATTCCTTTTCATCAACATTGGCTTCAAGCACATTATTTATGGCATCAATAGTAATGATATCACCATTTTGAACCAGCGCAATATTTCCACCAATCTGAGCTTCAGGGGTAATATGCCCTACTACAAAGCCATGGGTTCCTCCAGAAAATCTGCCATCCGTTATTAAAGCTACTTTATCACCCAGACCTTCTCCCATGAGGGCTGAAGTAGGCTTCAGCATTTCAGGCATACCGGGACCGCCTTTCGGACCACAGTAACGAATAACAATAACAGACCCTTCTTTTATTTCTTTATTGGCGATAGCATGATTTATATCTTCTTCTCCGTCAAATACCTGTGCAGGCCCCTGAAAGTATTCTCCTTCTTTTCCTGTTATCTTAGCAACCGAACCTTGTGTGGCTAAATTTCCATAGAGTATCTGAATATGGCCAGAAGGTTTTATGGCTTCTTTGATTGGATGAATTACTTTTTGTCCTTCATCTAAAGGACGTGCATGTTCTAAATTTTCGGCCATTGTTTTACCCGTAACTGTCATACAATCACCATGAAGCATTCCTTCTTGTAACATCCATTTCATAACCCCAGGAACACCGCCTACTTGAAATAAATCTTCCATAACATATTTGCCACTTGGTTTTAAGTCAGCTAAAAAGGGTGTGGTATCACTTATTTTCTGAAAATCATCTAAGGTTAAAGGCACGCCCATAGCTTTAGATATAGCTATTAAATGCATGACGGCATTGGTTGACCCTCCTAAGACAGTGATAAGGCGCATGGCATTTTCAAAAGCCTTGGCAGTCATTATTTTTGAGGGTGTTAAATCTAATCTTATGAGTTCCGCTATAGCTGCGCCAACATTTAAACTATCTTGTTTCTTATCTGGATGGTCTGCTGGCAGAGAAGAATTACCTGGTAAACTCATACCCATAGCTTCAATGGCTGAAGCCATGGTATTGGCCGTGTACATACCTCCACAAGCACCCGGACCCGGGCAGGCTTTCTGAACGATCTGCTTGAAATCTGCATCGGTAATGGATCCCGCTATTTTTTGACCTAGTGCTTCAAAGGCAGAAACCACGTCTAATTTCTTACTTGCATGGCAACCTGGGGCAATGGTACCACCGTAAACCAATATAGATGGACGATTTAGACGTGCCATAGCCATCATTGCTCCAGGCATATTTTTATCGCAGCCCGTAACCGCAACAATAGCATCATACCACTGAGCACCTGCAACTGTTTCAATGGAATCGGCGATTAAATCTCTACTAGGTAGAGAATAGCGCATACCCGTTGTTCCCATTGATATGCCATCACTTACACCTATAGTATTGAATATCAGACCGTATAAATTGGGTTGAACCTGAACTCCTTGTTTGATAACTTTAGCCAAATCATTTAAATGCATATTGCAGGGATTACCTTCCCATCCCATACTAACGATACCTACTTGTGCCTTTTTCATGTCGGACTCAGTCATCCCAATAGCATAAAGCATGGCCTGTGCAGCAGGTTGACTTACGTCTTGTGTAATCGTTTTACTGTACTTATTCCAAATGATAGATTCCATGTAAAAAATATTTTTCTTTTTGACGGACATAATTATTAATTAGTCACTATAATTTATTCCAAAACTAAACATTGATGAACCTTACCTAAAACTTAAATTAGCGATACTTACGATATGGCAAAAGGTTTAAATATATACTAATATATTCATTTACAGTATTTTAAAATAAGTTTTCTTACAATAGACAGGTGAAATTAAAATCTTGCTTAGAAATGGTATCTAAGGGTAATTCCTGCTTGTATCTGTGATAAGCTGGTCACTCCATTAGCTGTTTTGTTTCCGGTGGATGGATTATTAAGTAAATTAATTAACCCCGGCCAGGTTAATCTCGATAAATAATAGGCATTGGCGAAGGTGGTTATAGTAATGTTATCGTTCACTCCTATATCGTAGCCTAAACCTGCTCCAATATTCGGTTTAATTAAATTATCAGTAATATTTGATAAAGGGGTTTCTGCCGTGTTTGCAAAGTAACTTACCCCTGGTGAAATATTTAAAAATAAACCCTTCTTTATGGGATTGCCTTTTTTTGAAAAAGTTGGACAATCGCAATCTCCCTTAAAATCAAGAAAATAAATATGGGTATTGAGCTGAAAACGAAGCGTTTTATTTTTAAAAGTCCCCAAATCTATAATCTCATTTTCAAATAAAGCACCGCCAATCTCAGGAACAATGGCTATTCTATAGTTTTTACTGGAAAATTCATAATTAAGACTTAAAAAGTAGGAATTTCCTGGTAAGTCATAGGTTGTGCTGTTATTAAGGTCTGTTATAGCCCAGCCGGCTGCATTATTTAAGGTACCACCAACAGATACACCTATTTGTGCAATAGACGGTAAAGGGGAAAGAAAAATAAAGAAAAAACACCATTTTTTAATAATATACATAAAGCTTGTTTTATCTCTTTTAAACGAAAATGTTCTCAATGTCGTATCCTTTTAGGTTAAATATTATCTTTGTTCCCTAATCTGAATGTTACGCTTAAATATGAAAACAAAATCACTAAGGCCTGATAAAGTTAATGTAATTACTTTAGGCTGCTCGAAAAATAAAGTAGATTCTGAAAATTTGATTACTCAACTTATAGGGAATGATTTTGACGTTTCCCACGAGACAAACGAAAAATCTGATATCATCATAATTAATACCTGTGGTTTTATTGACCTTGCAAAAGAGGAATCCATCCAAACGATATTGGATTATGCAGAAAAAAAGAAAAAAGGTGAGATTAAAAAATTATTTGTTACGGGCTGTCTTTCTCAAAGATATAAAGACGATTTAGAAGTTGAAATTCCTGAGGTTGACGCCTTTTTTGGTACCTTGGAAATGCCTTCTTTGCTGGCAAAGTTAAATGCCGATTATAAACACGAACTGGTAGGAGAAAGGTGGATCAGCACCCCAAGCCATTTTGCCTATCTTAAAATTGCAGAGGGTTGTAATCGTACCTGTTCTTTTTGCGCTATTCCACTCATGCGGGGAGTTCATGTGTCAAGAAATATTGAAGATATTGTCGTCGAGGCTAAAAGTTTGGCCAGAAGAGGGGTTAAGGAGTTGATGCTTATTTCTCAGGAGCTAACTTATTATGGTCTGGATACTTATAAAAAAAGAATGCTTCCTGAATTATTGATAGAATTAGCCAATATTGAGGGAATCGAGTGGATTAGGCTCCATTATGCTTACCCAAGTAAATTTCCTCTTGAAATTTTCGAGGTAATGGCTGCTCAGCCCAAAATATGTAATTATTTGGATATGCCTCTTCAGCATGCTCAAAATGACGTTTTGGCCAGAATGAGAAGACAAATTACTGTGGAGGAAACCAGAGAATTGTTAGAAAAGGCAAGGTCTTTAGTGCCCGGAATTACCCTAAGGAGTACTTTTTTAGTAGGATTTCCGGGGGAAACAGAAGCTGAATTTGAAGCGTTGTGTGACTTTATCGTGGAAGCATCTCTCGATAGAGTGGGCGTTTTTACCTATTCTCATGAAGAATCTACCCGTGCTCACGACTTAGTAGATGATGTCCCTGAGGAAGTGAAAATGGATAGGGCCAATAGAATTATGGAAATTCAAAGCGCTATTTCTTACGAAAAAAATAAAGCTAAAATTGGAAAATCATTCAAGGTTTTATTTGATAAAATTGAAAATGGTCACTTTGTCGGTAGAACCGAAGGTGATTCGCCTGAGGTCGATAATGAGGTTTTAATTCCTGTAAAGGGAAATTATGTCAGATTAGGTGATTTTGCTGAAGTGACGATTACTGATGCTTCTGAATATGACTTGATTGGTATTTTGAAGTAGGTTAAAATTTCATAAACTTTGTTGGCTATTCTTTGTTACGTTGAAAAAAAATGGCATTGCTAACTAAATTTCAGTTTAATATCGAAAAACCATTAGTCCAGGCGGCTATTATTATTGCTTCGGTTTTTGTGGTCAATATTGGGTCATTAATGGTGATATCAACGGGTTTGATTGAGGTAACAAATCGCTTTCCGTGGTTGAATGCTGCTTCCTTTATGCTTTTTTTTGCCGTTCTAAATAGTATATATTCAATTACAGCAAAAAGTGTTCCTCATTATTGGGGACTTTCAATGTATAGTTTCATGATTGTGGCAGGTGTTTCTGGCTTACAGGCCTGGGCTTTCTCGGGTATTCCCATTGTAGATGCGGGTTCTTATATGTGGATTTACGTGGTTGTAACCTTTGGATACCTCGTTTTCCTTACCATTATGGCAATACTTAAGAAAGTAGTTGCTTTTGCTGAAAAAGAAGAATGGAATAGTCCTAAAATGAGGCCCAGAGGTTAAATTCATAATCGCCAAAATATTTTTTTATGCGTTTCTTAAAATATGCTTTCTTGTTATTATTCCTTGGTGTAAGCTTTGCAGCTTATAGTTCTGAGATGAAAACAGACACTATTAAACCTATTCGTAAGTCAGATAAAGAATGGAAGGAATCTTTATCTCCTCAGGCTTATTATATCCTTAGAAAAGCAGGAACTGAAAGGGCTTTTACAGGTAAACTTTATAACATAAAAACAAAAGGAACTTATATTTGTGGTGGGTGTAAATTGCCCCTTTTTTCCTCTGAAACAAAATTTAATTCAGGAACAGGTTGGCCTAGTTTCTGGCAGCCTGTCAACAAAAAACATGTGAAGGAAATAGAGGATTTTGAATTGGGTATGGTTAGAACGGAAGTTAGGTGCGCGCGATGTGACGGACATATTGGACACGTTTTTGATGATGGTCCAAAACCCACCGGATTGAGATACTGTATGAATTCTGAAGCTATGTTGTTCTCTGCCGCAGAACAAAAAAAATAGTTTTAATGAAGGCGGTTTCCGCTTAATTCTAATCTCTGCATGATTGCTGCTTCTTCCCTTAAATAAGATTCCCATCTTGTTTTAACTTTTTCAGCAGGAAAATATAATCTTGCCAAATCTAAAAACAAGACATAGTGTCCAGCCTCAGACACCATAAATTTGTAGTAAAATTCTTTTAAATAAGGATCTGTTAAATATTCGTAAAGCAATCTGAATCTTTCACAGCTTCTGGCTTCAATTAAACCGCAAAATAATAATTTGTCAAGAAGTCTTTCCTCCCGGGAACCTCCTTTTTGCTGAAAAGCAAGAAGCTGATTTACATATAAATCTTTCCTTTGTGTACCTAAATTAAATTGACGACGTTCAATTTCTGCTAAAACCATGCGAAAGTGTCCCCATTCTTCTGTTACAATGGGTGAAAGTTCTCGAACCAGTTCTTTTTTATCTGGAAAACCCTGGATCAAAGATATACAGCTTACCGCTGCTTTTTGCTCACAATAGGCGTGATCCGTCAGTATATCTTCCAAAGATATCTCAGCTAAATTTACCCATCGTGGATCCGTGGGAAGCTTTAACCCAAGCATAATTAAGGGGATATTCTTTTTACCTTTTTCCTCAGGTTTTATCATTTTAATCTAAACATTTTAATTGACGGGAGAAAAAATCAATGTTATATACGGGATAAACTTCAAAACCAGCGCTCCAATACATACGAATTTCCTCGAGCTCTTGTTTTCTCAACATATTGATCTGTTGATTATCCATTTTATATATCATCCTATAGGTTAAAATATCTTTATCTGTTTCATATTTGCCTAAATCTAATTCGCCTGCTTTTAATTCAATGATTTGTCCGTCAAATAATTTTAGCGTAACTAAACTATTTTTTTCGATAACACCATAAGCTTCCCTGGCATTTGGATAAGCAAATCGAAATTCTATGGTTAATTGCTTTTCTCTTTTTCCTACGGATGACAAAAAGGCTTCACAGCGCAGATACTCCTTATCAGGAAAAAACAACCTTAATCTTTCATCAGTGAAAGTAAATAACAATTCCTTTTCACCATCTCTTCGCCAGTCAATACCTTTTGCATCTAATCCTTCATAAGCGTATTGGCATATAGAGCTTGTATTGGCAATATAATCATTTGGGCTTACGCCAATATTTTGTCCATAAAATGCGAGGGGAGAATCGTTCGCAAAAAAATCGAGATTCACCATGTCTTCGGAAGCAAAAACAGTATTAAGTTCTAATTTTCCAGGGGAGGCTTCTGGTTTAAACAGCCTTAGAATATCCCCCTTCATTCTTAAATCTTGGGTAATTAGTAATTCAGATTGAGCCTCTTTTATAGTTCCTAAAGAAGTGGCTGCGAATTGTTGAGTTTGCGTTAATTGGTTTAATAATTTATTTAATTCTTCAGCGGGAACTAAACTATTCTTTTGTGCATCAGCTATTTTGTTTTGCAATTCTTTTTCTTGCTCTGCCATAGCTTTTGCCCTTAAATCGGCATAATATATGGCGTCTTTCGCCTGTTGAATTCTTCGATTTACCAGTTGATATACTTCTTCCCGGGTAATTTCAATTGGATTATCTAATGGTGTTACCTCTTGATTTACAACAGGATAATTACCTCCTGACAATTGTCTTTTATGAAAGTATCTCCAGGTTCCATCAGGAAAAACAATAATTCGCTCTCCAATTTCATTTTGCCGGATTTCTTGCCCGCAGAGGATTGTCGGCAAAAAAAGGTAAAAGAGGTAAGAAAGAAAATATTTTTTATGCATCCGGAAATAGGATTTTTTTAAATGTTAGATATACAAATATAGTTAAAAGTCCCTTTTTTTTACTATTTTGCAACCATGTATATTTCATTTCTATCTAACATCTTTTCTTCCTTTTCCATAGGATCAATGACCTTTAGTTTATTGGATCTCATTGATTTTTTTATTTTTAGTTTTATCATTTACCAGATTTACACCTTGTTAAGAGGGAATTTTGGTTATGGACTTTTCCTTGGTATTCTCCTTCTATTTTTTATCTGGTGGGCTGTTAATGCATTGGACATGCAACTAATGTCTAGTTTACTCAACCAATTTATTAATGTGGGGGTGATTATTATAGTTATTATTTTCCAACCTGAAATTCGACGTTTTTTGTTGTTTTTAGGAAATACTACACTTAGAAAAAGGTCTAATTTTTTGTCAAGAATTCTTTTAGCTAAACCGGGTGTTAAAACAGACAGAGAAAGACAGATTATGGCGCTTAGTAGTGCTTTACTTAGAATGAGCCGCGATAAAACAGGTGCATTATTAATCTTATCAGGTGATACGAGTGCTGAGCCTCTTATTGGGACAGGCACTTTACTGGATGCCGTGGTCACCCGCAGATTGGTGGAGAGTATTTTTAACAAAACTTCTCCTCTTCATGATGGTGCCTTAATTATAAGCAAAGGTAGAGCTGCCGCCGCTTCCTGTATTTTACCCCTATCTGAAAATGGAAATTTACCAGCTGATGTGGGACTTCGTCACCGGGCTGCCTTAGGGGCATCTGAACGTTATGCCGTCGCAGCAGTTATCGTTTCTGAAGAAAATGGGTTTATTTCTGCCTGTTTTCAAGGTATTATGAAATACCAAATCTCAAATGAAGAACTTCTGATTTTTTTACAAGAACATATTTGATGACTATTTTTAATGGTTAAAATTGATATTATGAAAACAGTTCAAGAATACTTGCAGAATAATAAGGAAAGATTTGTTTCCGAATTATTTGATTTTTTACGCATTCCTTCTGTAAGTGCCAATCCTGATAATGATGCAGACGTAGCTTCTGCCGCTTCTTTTGTAGCAGAAAAATTAAAATCGGCAGGCGCCGATAATGTGGAGGTTATTCCAACAAAGGGTCATCCTGTGGTTTTTGGTGAAAAAATGGTGGATCCTTCCCTGCCTACTATTATGGTATATGGTCATTATGATGTTCAACCGGCTGATCCTCTCAATTTATGGGATTCTCCTCCTTTTGAGCCAGTTATCAGACAAACAGATATTCATCCCGAGGGAGCTGTCTTCGCAAGGGGTTCTTGCGATGACAAAGGTCAGGTTTATATGCACATTAAAGCTTTCGAAGCTATGATGGCCTGTGGTGAATTACCTTGTAATGTGAAATTTATGATTGAAGGGGAAGAGGAGGTAGGTTCTGCTAATCTTTCTTCTTTTTTGGAAAATAATAAATCAAAACTTTCAGCTGACGTCATTCTGATTTCTGATACTTCTTTAATTGCCAATGACATACCGAGTATAACGGTTGGACTTAGAGGTTTAAGTTATGTTGAGGTAGCTGTGGTTGGTCCCAATAGAGATCTTCACTCTGGAGTTTATGGCGGGGCTGTTGGAAATCCAATCAATATTCTGACTAAAATGATTGCCTCAATGCATGATGATAATAATCATGTGACTATCCCAGGTTTTTATGAAGCTGTTCTGCCTGTGTCTTTAGAAGATAGACAGAAAATGAATGAGGCTCCTTTTTCATTAGAAGACTATCAAGCCGATTTAAAAATTGATTCAGTACACGGTGAAGCTGGATACACGGTGTTAGAGAGAACTTCCATAAGACCTACTCTCGATGTTAATGGTATCTGGGGTGGATATATTGGTGAAGGCGCTAAAACGGTTCTACCTTCTAAGGCTTTCGCTAAAATTAGTATGCGCCTCGTTCCTAATCAAGATCCTGATACTATCACTGAGCTTTTTAAAAATTATTTTGAAAGTATTGCTCCTCCCGCTGTAAAGGTTACCGTTACGCCTCATCATGGTGGTCATCCAGTAGTTACTCCAACTGATACGCCTGAGTATAAAGCCGCTCAATTAGCCATGAATCATACCTTCGGAAAAGATCCAATTCCTCAAAGAGGGGGAGGGAGTATTCCTATCGTTGCCTTATTTGAAAAAGAGCTGGGTATCAAATCTGTCCTCATGGGGTTTGGTTTGGATAGTGATGATATTCACTCACCCAACGAACATTATGGCTTATTTAACTACATGAAAGGTATGGAAACCATTCCCTATTATTTTAAATACTATGCCGAATTGAAAAAATAAGGTAATGGCCGTATATTATTTTATGGTTGAAAGGTAACCAATAAATAATATACGGCTAACCCGATGTAATTTCCTAAAGCATACCCTAAGAGTCCAACCAATATTCCGGGCATAATCAAATATTTATTTTTGATGACGGTGGCTATTTGTGTTACAAAAGGAGGACCGTAAATTGCAGCAGTAGAGCTTATTAAAAAAGTATCTCTGTCTATTCCAAAAAGTTTACTAAGTATTAAATGTAGGCCAATACTGCTATACATGCTTACAGCTGTAATGATAAAAAGAACATTGCTTCCACGGGTGATATCTGACCATTTTCCTTGAATGCTAAGTGATAACGCAAAAACTAATAATAGATATTCTCCCAATGTAAATGAGATAGCAGATCTTTTGGCGATAAATTTAAAAAAGGAGAAAACGATACTAATACCCGTGATAAAAAATAAAATAATGGCCGTATTTTCTAAAAGATTGCAAACATAAAGTAATCCCAGGAGTATTGCCAACCATGCCAATGTAAAAAATACAAGGATAAAATAATCCCAACGCTCCCTTTTTAGCTGGGTGGAAGGGGAATATAATTCATCATTGGTAACCGGCTTTTTGAAGCGAGGAAGAACATAGGAGGTTATAACTGGTACAATACTGGTGAGCAAAACCAAATAACTTCCCCCAACCAAAGCGTCTGCGGCCGTTAATTGAACAGTTAGTTTTGGGTCTCCTTTCAATGCAAAACCTATGGCCTGCATGTTTGGTGTTCCACCTATGTATAATCCCGTTAACATAGACCCTACCTGTGCAAATGATGTGGTATCATTTTTAAACCACCAAGCTACTGTAAAACAGGAAATAGCCGAACTTACTGAAGCAAAGAAAAAAGATAACCCCAACCGCTTGTATCCTCTTAATTGCTTGATTGAACTGCTCCCATAAAGTAACAAGGGAATAGCCATTAATATTGAAATTTGGCTAATCCATGAGGCAACATTAAAAAACAAATTATCCCTTTCTTTATTTAAGATACTCAATAGAATACCCATCGCATAGCATAAAACAATTGGGCTAAAAAAATCAGATAATGGAATTTTATGCTTGTAACTTTGAATGATTAAAGGAATTCCAAAAATTAAAGCACTGAATATAACGAATAACATGACCGTGTTATTTATTCAACATAGAGAACCAGGCCTTTTAAATAACCGCTTTCCGGATGAAAAATACTGCTTGGGTGGTCAGGGCCTTGGGACAAATGGTGTAATATGCTCGTTTTTCTTCCCGCTTCAATTGATGCAGATAACAATGCATTTTGGAAAAGATTCCTATCAACGACCTGAGAACAAGAAAAGGTGAATAATAAACCTCCTGGCTTCAATTGTTTCATAGCCAACGCATTTAACCTTATATAAGCTTGTATGGCATTGTGCCTTTTATCCATGCTTTTAGCAAATGCCGGCGGATCAACTACAATAATGTCGTACGATTTTGTTTGTTGCCTTAAAAATGTTGGTACATCAGAAACGGTAGAGACATGTTTTTCAGCATCCAAACCATTGGATTGTAAATTTTCTTTATACTGCTCAATGGCTAAGGCCGAGGAATCAACACTTTCAACAGTGGCGGCTCCACCTTTAATAGCGTAGATTGAAAATCCTCCTGTATAGCAGTAACAGTTCAATACCTCTTTGTCAGCGGCTAATTGCCCTAAAAGAAACCTATTTTCACGTTGATCTAGAAAAAATCCTGTTTTTTGACCCTTTTCCCAATCAATATTAAAAATATGACCATTCTCTAAAATATCAACCGTTCCACTCAAGCCTCCCTTCCAGTAGCCATTTTTTTCCTGAATACCTTCATTTTTGTATAAGGTCTCTTCACTCTTATCGTAAATATTATGTATAGTTAAACCGTCTAATTCTTCAAATGCTTTAATGATTTGTTGTTTATCTTTATAAATACCTGTGCTATGGCACTGCACAACAGCAGTATCACCGTAAATATCTATAATCAAGCCCGATAATCCATCACCCTCGCCATTGATAAGTCTGAAACAATTGGTTTGTCCATTTTTATTTAGGTTAACACCTTGTCTTAATCTTAAAGCATTTTTAAATTTGCTTATATAAAAATTGGCATCTGGCGGACTAGTAGAAAAATGTAGGAGTCTGATTCTAATACTACCTTCCTGATAGTGGCCAAAAGCTAAGGCATTTTCTCTTGAATCACATACCATAACCCAATCACCAGAGGTAATTCCTGCTTCATAACGTTCAATAGCGCCAGAAAACACCCAGGGATGAAATCTTTTAACGGGTGTTTCTTTGCCTGGTTTTAGAAAAATTTTCTTCATTTTTTCTTTATTTTAAACTTACCTATATCTCTAAAAAGGTTAGTATTTTTTGTTATTTTGCCGCAAGATAACTTGTTATTCCTAATAAAAAGCATTATGTATAAAGTTTACTTATTCATTTTTACCATTCTTCATAGCCATTTCCTTTATAGTCAGATCCTTGTTTCTACTCCGAATTTTCCGAAGGAGAATGAATCTGTCACCATTTTTTTTGACGCGTCGAAAGGAACAACAGGATTAAAAGACTGTGCATGTAGTATTTATATTCATACTGGAGTTATTACAGATAAATCAACGTCTAATGCCGATTGGAAATACGTGCAAACTACTTGGGGGATAGGCAATCCAACATGGGAAATGAAACAGGTACCTGGAAAACCGAATGTATTCTCCTTTGAAATAAAACCTTCAATAAGGTCTTTTTATAAAGTTCCCGCCGGGGAAAAGATAATTAGCATGGCTTTTGTCTTCAGGAACGCCAATGGAAGTAAAGAAGGTAAAGAAGTAGGTTCAAAGGATATCTTTTATCCCGTTTTTCAAAATTCAGGGCTTACAGGTGCCATTCAAGAGCCTTCAACTCCTGAGAAATTACTGAATCCAAATGAACCGTTTACTTTAAAAGCTTTATTTTCAGAAACAGTGAATATTTCTTTGTTTGATAACGATAGTTTGGTTTCTAATCAAACCGCTGCCTCAATTTCCTTTACCTGGGTTCCGAATAACCGCCCTAATCATCAAATAACTGTTTTAGCGAGAACAACAAATGGAGATTCCCTGAAACTCCAAACTAGTTTCTGGGTAGTTCCTGAGCCTAAAAGATTATCCCCTCCCGATAATTATACACTGGGCTTTCAAAAACTTCCCCCAAATAGAGTCAGGATTTCTGTGGAAGCACCGGGCAAAAAGCACCTTTTTTTACTGGGTGAATTTAATGAATGGAAAATTAATACCGATTTTATATTTAATGTGTCAGAAGATGGTACGCTTCATTGGATTGAATTAGATGGTGTTCCACTGGAGAAACCGTTTCAATATCAATTGGCATTGAATAATACTCAAAGATTTGCCGATCCTTACGCGCCGCTGGTTTTGGATCCTGACCATGATAAATTTATTTCTCCTAATACTTTTCCTGGATTACCCGCTTATCCGGTGGGTAAAACGTCAGGCATAGTCACCCATATAGATTCAACTTTGCACAAGTATGAATGGAAAAATACATTGAAAAACAAACCCTTAGCTTCCGATCTTATCATTTACGAGCTGCATATTAGAGACTTTTTAGCGGCACCCGATTATAAAAAATTGAAGGATACTTTAGATTATTTAGTAAGATTAGGTGTAAATGCTATTGAATTAATGCCCGTTAATGAGTTTGAAGGAAATAACTCGTGGGGTTATAATCCGTCTTATCATCTGGCTTTAGATAAATATTATGGTTCTCCTGTTTTTTTTAAATCTTTTATCGATGAATGTCATAAAAAAGGTCTCGCAGTAATTGTAGATATCGTTTTAAATCATGCTTTTAGCCAAAGTCCTTTATGCAGAATGTTTTGGGATGAACTGAATGCTAGACCTTCAGCGGATAACCCCTGGTTTAATCAGGTCGCAAAACATGATTTTAATGTCGGCTATGATTTTAATCATGAAAGCAAATTTACCAGAGATTTTTCAAAAAGGGTGCTTTCTTTTTGGTTAAATGAATATAAAATTGATGGATTTAGATTTGATCTTTCAAAAGGCTTTACTCAAAAAAATACCTTGGGAAATACAGGTGCCTGGGGTAATTATGATGCCTCAAGAGTAGCTATCTGGCAAGATTATTCTGACCACCTTCGAAAAGTAAATCCCGATGTGTATATTATTCTGGAACATTTTGCCGATGTAGTAGAGGAAATTGAATTGGCGAAAAGAGGTATGTTGCTTTGGGGAAATATGAATCATCAGTTTAATGAAGCAACCATGGGTTATCCTTCAAATTTGACTGGATTGGATTATAAAAAACGAAATTTTCCCAATGCCGCCCTTATTCAATACATGGAAAGTCATGATGAAGAAAGACTTATGTTTAGAAATGCTTTGTATGGTAAACAATCTGGCACTTACAATACCCGTAATTTAACGACCGCTCTGCAAAGAATGGAAATGGCTTTTACTGTTTTTACCTTAAGTCCCGGCCCTAAAATGATTTGGCAATTTGGTGAACTGGGTTATGATTATTCCATTAATACTTGTGAAAATGGAAGTGTAAACGATAATTGCCGATTATCTCCTAAACCTGTTCCTTGGTCTTACCTTAATCAACTGGCCCGGAAAAGATTAAGTGATGTGGTGAGTTCTCTTAATGCATTGAGATCGAAATATGCTGTTTTTAAAGAGTTGCCAGCTGATTATGATCTTAATGCTTATGTGAAATATATGCATTATAAAAATAATCAATTTGATGCCATCGTAATGGCAAATACTGATGTGGTGAACTCAACTTTAATGCTGCAGGGAGTTAAAACAGGTTGGTGGCATTCGTTTTTTACCGGCGATAGTGTTTTTATTTCTCAGAGTAATTTTACAAGCATTTTAAAACCAGGTGAATATCAATTATTTACTTCTATTAAATTACCTAATCCTACCCAAGGTTCCATGCTAACATCAACAAATGAAAAGGTAACCCCTGATTTTACCATAGAGATTTTTCCAAATCCTTCCCATAGATTTTTTAATTTTACCTATGATGGTCCTACATTGGATAAAGCGGAACTGTTTCTTGTCGATGCTACGGGAAAAAAGTTAATGACCATTTTGTCCAATGAATCTCTTGAAAATGGAACGTTTTCTCAGATTGATTTGGGAAATTACCCGATAGGTATCTATTTTTTGAATTTATTTTCTGCATCAGGTCAAAAATCTTTTTTATTGTCAAAAATTTATTAATGAATGCGTAAGCAAATTGTTAATCAAGAACTTAAGAATATGAATTATATTACATGTATTTGTTTAAAGCCCTTCTGTATGTAATTGATTCTCAAAGGTTTTGAACCTTCCTATTTCTTTTGTAGTTTTGCGAAATACGTTTTGGGGAAATTATACATAATGAAAGGGATATTACTTTTTTGTTTGTCATTTGTGGGGTACATTTCACTGATTAATGGTCAATCAGTGACCATTAATATGGGTTCTACTCCTGCTCATCCCACGGCTATTTTAGAAATTTTTTCTGAGAACAAAGGTATCCTGATTCCAAGAATGACGGCTGTTCAAAGAGAAGCCATTGTTTCTCCTGCGACAGGCTTAGTAGTTTTTCAATTGGATGGAACGAAAGGATTATGGTATTTTGACGGACTTAAATGGCATTCTGAAGTTCCAGGAAATCAAGCGGGTGAACTCAAATATTGGAATGGTGAGTCCTGGGTTTTAATTCCTCCAGGTCAAAATGGTCAGACACTGACATTTTGTAATGGCATTCCCCAATGGGGACCTTGCCAAGATCAAATTACCCAGATTACAACCAATACGGTAACGGCGTTAACAGATACTTCTTTGTCCATAAATATATCGGTAAATGTTTTCCCAATAAGCCTTATCACGGAAAGTGGTGTTTGTTACAGTACAGTTATAAATCCAACGGTGTTGTCTTCAGTGGTTAAATCAACGGGGAGTCTGGTTGGAAGCATCAATTTGAATGTTAGTTCTCTTTTAAAAGAAACTACGTATCATTTTAGAGCTTATGCAAAGCTTTCTGATGGCAGAATAATATATGGTAATAATTTGAATTTTACTACCAAAGGTAGTTCTGCGGCGTTGGTTGTAACGCTGCCAGCAACTGATATTTCTGCTAACTCATTTACTTTAAATGGTGAGGTTCTTCAAGATGGAGGCTCTGTAATAAGTGCCAGAGGATTCGTATGGGGGAAATCGCCTAATCCAATATTAACCAATAACTTAACAACAAATGGAAAAGGTTTGGGCACATTTCAGGCGGTTATCAATGGCCTAACAGGAAATACAACTTATTATATTCGTTCTTATTGTATTAATGACCAGGGAGTGGTGTATGGAAATCCTATTATTGTAAAAACTTTAACCAGTGCAGATGGTGAATTTGGACGGTTTGTTAAAGTTAATGGTGGTACCTTTAATATGGGCAGTGATTTTGGAAATAATATAGAAAAACCTATTCATTCGGTCACACTAAACTCTTTTTATTTAGCTGAAACGGAGGTAACTCAAGGTCTGTGGGAAGAAATTATGGGCTCTGACCCTTCTTTTAACTATGATTGCGATAATTGTCCGGTGGAAAATGTGAGTTGGCTCGATATACAGGATTTTCTTAAAAAATTGAATGCTAAACAATCAACTTTTGTGTTTAGATTGCCAACAGAAGCTGAATGGGAATTTGCAGCTAGGGGTGGTGCAAATTCGACAGACTTCTTGTTTGCTGGCTCATCTGATATAAATGAGGTTACCTGGTTTAGAGAAAATTCAGGTAGAAAATCGCAACCAGTTAAATCTAAAAAGCCAAATTCTTTAGGTATATATGATATGTCGGGGAATGTTTGGGAATGGGTGCAAGATTGGTTTAATTTTTATAAACCGGGCTCTTTTACAAATCCTACGGGTCCTGTAAATGGTTCCAGTAAATTGTATAGAGGGGGGAGTTTTGATGATATTTCCGATGATTGCAGAGTTTCCTATAGGTATGGCAATCCTCCGGCAAGCCGTTTTAATAATTTAGGATTCAGATTAGCTCATGATTAATTTTCTATTAAAATCGGTATTACCCTTTGGTTTTTTTGTTTTGTTTACAACCTCTTTATGGTGTCAACTAACCGTAAATGGTACCTCATTATTTATAGATTCCACCACCCATCTAAATGTAGATGCAAATATCTTTATCGATAAAAATGGATCTCTTGTCAGTAAAGGTATTTTGGCTGTTTCTGGAAATGTAGAAAGTAACGGCATTAAGGATCAAATAGATAACCTTCAAATTTTTGGTGATTTATCCGGGAATATTAATCTTTTAAACGGAAGTATTAATCATTTATTTTTGATCAAAAGCCCTTCCGTCCATACCTTTCTTAACGGCAGATCTTTAGCCGTATCAAACCTGCATTTTGTAAATAATTATACCTTTTTAACACTTAATGATACTGATATTGACATTGCTAATTTGTCTAACTTTAGTGAAGTTAATTATATTGTCACCAATGGAAAAGGTTTAGTAGGTAGAAATTTGTCTTTACATCCAGTGATTTTTCCTGTTGGCAACGCTTTTTCAGGCTATTATCCCATTTCTATCGCATCTGTGACCAATAATGGGAATGAATACGCAAAAGTAGGTTTTATTGAATCTGGTAATTATACAGATAAAAATCTTGGTGACGAACCCGTTTGGCAAATTGAAAATAATGGACCTATTCAATTTTCAATGCGTTGGGGAAATGATAATAATTTACATGCCGATATATTAGATTTAAAACAATTAAGGTTATATGGTTGGAATGGAACAGATTGGATATCAGTAGGATTTGATTCTCTGTGGGGTAATATTAACGCCGGCTTTTTAAAGACAAGGGTTTTATCACCTAATGAATTTAAGTTTTACAAACTGGAGTCCATTCTAAGGGTAGATTTATCTAATATTTTGAAGCTTAAAAATATAGAATTATTGCCATCATTTCCCAATCCTTTTTCTGGTGGTACAAGTTTGAACTTTAAACTTCACAAAGAGTCGCTAGTTACAGTTCAATTGTTTAGTCCTAATGGACAGTTAATCAAAGAGTTTAAAAATAAATATTTAGATGGCTATCATTTTGAAAACTTACCGGAAGATTTATTTCCTGTTTCAGGTTTTTATTCCCTTCGTTTTATAGTTGGAGAAGAGGTAGGACAAACAAAATTGTTAAAAATTAATTATTAGGTATATTGCCAGATTTTTTACCTGAAAAATCTATGATAGACTGAGCCATGCTTTCTTCCGTTGTAAATGGGCTCATTATAACATTAAAGGCTCCTAAATATTTAAGTTGCTGTGCTGTAGTTTCTCCGATGGCAAGACAATTTTTGTCTGATAAGTCATATTTTTTTGAGTAAGCAATTACGTTTAGAGGACTGGTGAAAACATAAATGTCTGAAGGGGCTACCTCAAAGTCACTTTTAGGAAGATTATCATAAATAGCTAAATTGATTATTTCCAATGCTTCATTTTTTATAAAACGTTGTATGCTTTCCCGGGAATTTTTTGCCGCAGGAAATAAAACCTTTTTTCCAGTAACCATTGTTGAAAAACTGATTCCAACTACTTCTGGATTACCATTTCCAGAAAAATCTGCTGTGATTTGATAAGTTAGTAGTTCCTTAGCGGTGGCTAAACCTATCGCTCCCCATTTTACAGACGTTGGAATTTTTATAGATAAAGATTTTATTTGTTTGAAAAAAAATGAAACAGCATTTTTACTTGAGAAAAAAATCCAATCGCAAGGTTCAATGATTGAAAAAGGAATGGGTAACAAGTCTATTAATGGTTCATCCTGTATAATAAAAGAACCAAAAGAGGCTAATTTTTCCCTGAAAGAGGAATTTTCAGGGAGGTGTCTGCTAATAAAAATGCGCCTCATACAATATTTTATGATCGTAATTTTTCAACTACTTTTTCTGCTAATTGAAAATGGGTAGCCGACGAAATAGACACTCTGGTAATAGGTAAATCAAAAGAGGTTGAATAGGCAGCATGTACATGATAATTACCAAAATTATCCTTATAACAATATACTCCGAGAGGCATTTGACAACCACCATTCATCAGATTTAAAACCTTTCGTTCAACATTGGTTACATCAGAAACCTCACTTTGATGAATACCCATCAGTATTTTTCTAGTTTGGATATCATTGGCCATGGTTTGCCAGGCTAAAACGCCTTGAGCCGGTGCAGGAACAATCTCTGTTGGATCAAAGCGGATAACATGAAAAGAAGTGGTGTCAATATCTAGGCGAGCCAGTCCGGCAGATGCCAGTATGATGGCATCAAAGTCACCCTGTTTTAATTTCTGTATTCTTGTTGGAACATTTCCACGAATATCAACTAATTGAAGATCAGGTCTTATATCTAATAGCTGACCTTTCCTCCTGGAGGAAGATGTTCCAACTCTGGCCTTTTCAGGTAATTGTAAAACTTTACTCTTGTCCGCAATATTTTTATTGATTAACAAGATGTCAGATGGATCTTCCCGATAGGACACAGCGGAAATAACTAAACCTTCCGGTGCATTCGTTGGTAAATCTTTCATAGAATGAACGGCTAAATCAATTTCTCCTCTTAATAGGGCATCCTCGATTTCTTTTGTGAAGAAGCCTTTACCCTCCATCTTATCAAAAGATAAATGTTGTATTTGATCGCCCGTCGTTTTGATAATTATCAACTCTGATTCGATACCAATAGCTGATAATTTTTCTTGCGTAAAGTGCGCTTGCCACATCGCTAGTTTACTCCCTCTGGTTCCAATTCGTAATTTCGGATTCACTTTTTTATGCAAATATAAGATTGTAAAGGTAATTTTTTGATTTTATCAAAGGTTGCCTCATTAGTTGTAGTAAAGAAAGTCGGCTTTTTATTACCTTTGCCTTATGGAATTTTCAATGAAGGAACTCTCAAAATTGTTAGACGGAAAACTGGTAGGTAATCCGGAGGTAATTGTTTCCAAACCAAGTAAAATTGAAGAGGGTGGGGAAGGTTCTATTAGTTTTTTACATAATCCTCGTTATGAGGCTTATTTATATACAACTTCTGCGTCAGCTGTTTTAGTTCCTGAAAATTTTGAACCACGTTTCGCCGTTAAACCTACTTTACTTAAGGTAAAGAATGTTTATAATGCTATGGCACTTACCTTGGAGAAATTTTCAGAACCCGTCCTTTATCCAACAGGTATTGCCGACGAATCTGTTATTCATCCCAGTGTATCTATTGGAAAAAAAGTGAGCGTTGGTATCTATACCGTCATTGAGCAAAATGGATTCATTGGGGAAAATACGATCATTTATCCTCAGGTTTTTATTGGTAAAAATGTGTCGATAGGTAAAAATTGTGTCCTTTTTCCTGGCGTCCGTATTTTAGCTGATTGTGAAATTGGTGATCATTGTATTCTGCATGCCAACGTGGTAATTGGCTGTGATGGCTTTGGATTTGTAGCCGACGGCGGCTCATTACTTCGTAAAATTCCTCAACTAGGTAATGTTATATTGGAAGATTATGTTGAAATAGGGGCTAATTCTACCATAGATAGGGCTACTTTGGGTGCTACTAAAATTAAAAAGGGGGTTAAAATTGATAATCTTGTCCAGATTGGGCATAATGCAGAAGTGGGTGAAAACACAGTGATAGCCGCTCAAACAGGTGTTGCTGGGTCAACGCATATTGGAGCAAATTGTCAGATTGGTGGTCAGGTGGGTTTCTCCGGACATCTAAAAATTGCGGATGGAACAAAAATTCAAGGACAAAGTGGTATTTCTGCATCTATTACAACTTCTGGTCAATCTTTTATGGGTTCACCAGCCATACCTTACATTTCATTCTTGAAATCATTTTCCGTATTCAAGCAACTTCCATCTCTCATTTTACGTCTTCAGAAAATGGAGAAAAAGTTGAACCAACTTTAATTAAAAACCAAACATTATTATTTATTTATATGACTTTTACTAATGAAGCAAAAAACTATTTCTAAAGCGGTAACTATTTCCGGAGTCGGTTTGCATACCGGGTCTTCCGTAACCATCACTTTAAAACCAGCTGAAGATAATCATGGAATTAAGTTTCAACGAATTGATTTACCTGGTAAACCTTTTGTTCCCGCAGATTGCAACAGGGTCACAAATACCACAAGATCTACGGTCATTGAATACGAAGGTGCTGTAGTGGCAACCATAGAACATTTACTATCTGCTATTTATGCACAAGAAATTGATAATCTACACATTGAAATAGATGGTTCGGAAGTTCCTTATCTTGACGGTTCCTCTAAATTGTTCACCTCACTTTTAAATGAGGCGGGTGTTTTAGATCAATCTGAAAATAAGTTGTTTTTTGAAGTAGAAGAAACCATAGATTTTAAGGACGAAGAATCAGGTGCACATTATGTGATTTCGCCTTATGATGGTTTTGAAGTTACCGTTCTGGTCGATTTTGATGCTCCCTACCCCGGGCAACAATTCGCTGTTTTATCGGGTCTTGAAAAGTATGAGGGTGAAATTTCTCCGTCAAAATCATTTGTTCTTCTCAAGGATATTGATAGTTTAATGGCAAATGGCTTAATAAAAGGTGGAACGTTAGATAATGCTTTGGTAATTGCTGATCGCTTACCTTCCTCAGCTGAATGGGAAAATTGGTCTTCTATGTCTCATAGTCAACTGCCTTTACCCACCTCTTTGGGGGTAGTAAACAAATCAAATCAAACCTTTGAAAATGAACCGGCAAGGCACAAACTATTAGACTTTATAGGTGATATTGCCTTATTGGGTGCACCTGTAAAAGGTCGTTTTGTTGTGCATAAACCGGGTCACTCTTCTAATAATTTATTGGCGAAAGTGCTTAAAAAACAGCTCCAGGAGCAAAAAAAACTACGAGGTAAACCTAAATACGATCCTTCCAAAACCCCCATTTTCAATTCTGTAAGGCTTGAATCCTGGTTACCTCACCGTTTTCCTTTTCTCCTTTTAGATAAAATTACTGAGTTAACAGATACTTATGTTGTGGGAGTAAAGAATATTACGGTAAATGAACAGTATTTTCAGGGGCATTTTCCCGGTAATCCTGTCATGCCAGGCGTTCTACAAGTCGAAGCTATGGCCCAGACCGGTGGAATCCTTGCCCTTTCTACCGTGGAAGACCCATGGAATTGGGATACCTATTTCCTGAAAATTGATAATGCCAAATTTAAAGCTAAAGTGTCTCCGGGTGATATTTTACTTATCAAAATGGAACTTTTATCTCCAATTCGCAGAGGTATTTGTCACATGCAGGGTATAGCTTATGTTGATAATAAAATTGTGTCTGAAGCGGAGTTAACCGCGCAGATTATTAGAAGAAAAGTAGAAAGTTAATCATGACAGACCAATCTTCCTTGTCATTTATTCATCCTGATGCCAAAATAGGGATTGGTTCTATTGTTTTACCTTTCAGTTATGTTGATAAAGATGTTGTCATCGGTGATTATTGCAAGATTGGTCCAAATGCAACTATTTTATCAGGTACCAGATTGGGTAGTTCTTGTGAGGTTTTTCCTGGCGCTGTTTTAGGCGCCGTTCCTCAGGATTTAAAATTTAAAGGTGAGTATAGCACTTTGGTTATAGGTGATAAAACGGTTATTAGAGAATGTGCTACACTCAATAGGGGAACCATGGAAACGGGGACTACTATTGTTGGAAGTAACTGCCTTATTATGGCTTACGTTCACATAGCTCACGATTGCATCATTGGGAATCATGTTGTTTTATCTAATGGCGTTCAGCTGGCAGGTCATGTCCAAATTAATGATCATGCAGTTTTAGGCGGTAATGTGCTCGTTCAGCAATTTTGTAAAATTGGAAGATTTAGCTTCGTCGGGGGTGCCGGGCTTGTTCGAAATAACGTTCCTCCTTTTGTAAGAGTCGCCAGAGAACCTCTTTCTTACATTGGCATTAATCATATAGGCCTCGAAAGAAAAGGTTTTCAATTATCTGAAATTGAAGAAATAAAAAGTATTTATAATGTGATTTTTGTCCAGAATAATAGTATTTCCTTTGGCCTCTCTTTGATAAAGAATTCGTTTCAATCGTCTGTTTTTAAAGATGAAATCATCTCTTTTTTTAGTCAGTCAAAATCTATGATATCCAGATTTAAATCAGACCAAGTGACGCATAATCATGAAGCTAATTCTTAATAATATAGGAAAAAAATTTCCCCCGGATTGGATTTTTAAAAAAATTGATTTTCAATTCAATGAAGGTCAGAAATATGCCTTGATTGGTCCAAATGGATCAGGTAAATCAACGTTGTTAAAAATCCTTTCCGGACATCTTACCCCAAGTCAGGGGAAATTACTTCCGTTACTAAATGATACTTTAATTCCTTTAGATCAATTATACAAATATATTTCTTTCGCCGCTCCTTATATGGATCTTATCGAGGAGTTTACACTGGACGAAACTATTCGATTTCATGCTCAGTTCAAACCTTTAAGGAACAATATGAGTGTTTCGGACCTCATGGACCTACTGAAACTCCAAAAATCTATAAATAAACCCTTGAAATTTTTCTCCTCTGGTATGAAACAACGGGTTAAACTTGGTTTGGCTCTTTATTCAGATGTCCCACTCGTTCTTTTAGATGAACCAACGACGAACCTCGATGTTGATGGGGCAGATTGGTATTTAGAGGGTATTAGTAGTCTTCCTAAAAATACCCTCCTTATTGTTGCCTCTAATACTCCCTCTGATTATGAGTCCTTTGATCACAAACTTTTTATAAAGGATTACAAAAAGAAGCCTAAGGCATAAAGTTTATTCCGCTTTGATAATCTTACTTGTTTGATGGATTTCTCCTGCCTCAACAGTTAAAATGTATAGTCCAGCTGGATACATTGCCATAGGGATAGTTAAAAGTTGCTCTCCCTTCTCTAAATTTGTGTTCAATTCGAACAGTATTTTTCCTGAAATATGAGTTAATCTTAAGGTCGCTTTGTCACTTTTATTTAAAGTTTGCCTTATTTGCACATTTAATACATCATTTACAGGATTAGGAAATGCGCTTAGTGAAATGTTTTTTGCTTTTTCTGGAGCGTCTGTAGCGATAAGAATGTTGTTTACTATGGGAGAACTACTCGTTGAAATGATATCCACCTCTAAAAAATTGGACGAAATCAAAATGCAATTTTCAGCTTTGCCTATGTCTGAAAATGATTTTCCTACGCTTAAAGATAAGTTTGGACTAGAACTCGCCACACCAAAAATTCTGTATTTCCCAATCTTGAGTGTGTCTAAATTAAATGCCTCATGGTGAGCTGAAACAATCAGATTGTTATTATTTACCAAGACAAAAGAGTAGGGAACATTTATCGGTATAACATTGGTTACTTTTAATAAAATACTATCCTTTTGATTGTTATTTGCAGTTACAACGGTGAGGGTAGTTGTTCCATCCTTCTTTGAAATTTGTCCCGCTTCAGGCTTATTGTGGTATATTTCTAAATAGTTGTCCGATAAATCAAAACAGGCATTAATAAGAGTATTGTTTAAAATATTTGCCCCCAATTGAAATCCTAGTGTACCAGTATAAGCTACACCATATACTCGATAATTCCCTGCGGGGGTATTATCGAAATTGATTAATTGATTTTCAAATGGAGCATAAAATAATCTATTCAAACTATCGGTTATTAAAAATTGGTATTTTGTTCCTGCTGGGTTATTTGGAACAGAAATATCTATTAAATCGGCTACACCATCTTTTGGACAGGAAAATAAAGTGTTTGATGATAGAAAAGTGCTTATTTGTCCCCCTTCAGCATAGCCTCCCTTGTAGAATTTTACAGAATTACTCGATAATCGGAAACAACTTGTAGAAAAGATATCGTCTGTTATAAATGTATTACCTTCACTCAGATTTAGATTACCTGTGTAAGATAGCCCATATACTTGATAGTCACCATCTTCAAGTTTTTCAATATCTATATTTGGGGTAGAACTAAGCAATACAATACTATTAAATTTATTTAATACAATGTAAACGTATCCAGTTCTACCTGTAAACGTACTTTTTAATCTTGCAAATGAGCCTGATTTAGATAGACATAATTTTTGTATCGTGTCATTGTTTGAAAATAAAATCCGGTGATTTGCTGGTCTGTCTCTCATGATTTTAATAAAATTATCAGAGATTCTAAAACAACCCGATGAAAGATTAGCATTAAAAAGAGATACTCCTGTTTGACTGTTGAAATTTCCACTAAATGCTACACTATAAAGTCTCATTTCTCTTAATCCTATGGTTTCAAAGTCTATGGAAATACCATTTATAACTTGTATAATATTGTTTGCAAGGGTAGTGAGTACATATTGGTATTTTAAACCAGACAGAGTATCAGAACTTGAGAAATTAACGAGATTTGGAACTCCGTCACCCGTGCAAATAAGCAAAGAATCAGTGTTTAGATTTGTTTTTACTGTATGCCCTCTAAAAATATTAAGTTTCAATGAAATGGAGTTCTTTGAAAGCTGAAAGCATCCTGTAGAAATATCCTTTTTTAATATAGAATCTCCTTTTTGTAAAATAATATTTCCAGTGTGAGATAAGCCCCAGACATTTATATAAGGCGTATTATAATCTTCAAAACTTAGTAAATCAATATTTGTAAAATGTCCTAAAAATTGATTGGATTGATCTGTAATTATATAAGAATAGGATAGTTCATTGGTACTGTCCCTTGAAAATTTTATTCTGGAAGGCATGTTATTTCCTACACAAATATTTGAAGTATCGCCTTCCACTACTTTTATTATGCCTCCTTGTGGTTCCAGGTTTAAAAATGGAACCTCATTTCCCGAAATGGAATAACAAGAATTCGACGGTACTTTTATACCCCACTTTTCACCCTTTTTAATGTTTAAACTGCCATTGAATGAAATGGACACAATCTTGTATTTGCCAGATGGATATTCCGTTGGGTAAATGGTCGGATTGAATAAAATATCAACGATAATCTCATTCTCATTCAAAATAACAAAACACTGATTACCTGAATTATTACCTATAGTTTTTATTTGCCTCGATGGGAAGTTCTGATCAGATGGACAATTTTGAAGAAGAGTATTGTTGTCATCCATAACAACGAAGCCTGCTATTGGATTCCTTTTCGCAACGGATATGTAATTAGAAGATAAGCCAAAACAATCTTCAGATAAGGATGGATCATTTATGGAAATACCTAACTTGCCTGAAAACTCTCCGTTGTAGGAAAGTCCGTAAACTCTGTAATCACCAATTGCTTGATTAATGAAATGATAGGAATTTTTAGAAGTAGTATCTATTATAATATCATTTACGTTGGTTATCACATAGATTAATTTCAGACCTTGTGCAGCAATATTTCTAAATGTTAATAAATTCGCAGCGCTGTCTGTAGGACAAATTTGTTGCTGATTTTGGTTGTTTGACAATGTTACAAATCCCCCCGAAATATTATTCCTATTTATTGATAGAAAATTTTCTGATAATTGAAAACACCCCGAACTCAGATTATTATTTAGTATATTTGAATCAACCTTGGCATTTAAGGTTCCATTATACCCCAATCCATATATCCTCAAAACCAAATCATTTATTTTATCAATATTTGGAAGCTGCTGGTTATTAAAAATGGCTAAAATCTTTCCACTTTCATTGGTAAGCAGGAAGGTTTTTCTAGCCACATTGCTTTCAATTGGATTTAATTTTAAGGATTGTACACTTTTCTTTGCGCAAATTTGAACATTGTCTTTTTCCCCAACAAAAGATATTTTGCCAACGGAAGTGGCTGTTATATCTATCGAAATTGTGTTTTTTGACCAAGATGCACAGGCACTGCTGCTATTATCTTTGGGAATTACATCGCCTGGAGTCAAATTTAATGTTCCTGAGTAAGAGAGACCGTATATATGGTAGATTCCTCCGTTGAAAGTACTTAAATCTATGCTATTAGTGGTGGAAGTAGCTACTAATTTTTGTTGTTTATCGGCAATAAGATAAATGAATTGGTCACCTATTGCATTATTGGTATTTGATAGCTGTAAAGGTTTTGAAAGATTTGACTGACATATAGTTACATTTGAATTGCTATCATTGACTGAAATATTTCCTCCGTCAATTTCAGACCAGGTAACTTCTTGAAATCCTATGGTTAATTCAAAGCAGGATATATTATAATTCTGTAAAAAAATAGATCTTCCAATTTGATATGAAGGCTGGTCTAAATAGGAAAATCCATATATTCTAAACTTTCCAGGTAGTCCTCTTTTAACAAAAGGTAATTGGCTGGTTTGAACCTCAAGTAATTGATTTAGTGTATCACATAACAACCAGGCATACTTTCCTGTTGCCCCCGTAATGTTTATTGGAACACTTTTAACTTCATTTGGTGAAACACAGGATACTATTTTTTGCTGAGTTAATTTTCCAGCATTTATATTGTCAAAACTTATAGATAGCCTGTTTTTAGAGAGTGAGTGGCACCCGGTAGACAGATTTCTGCCATTTATATTATCTCCAAGATTTATGGTGAGTTCACCAGAATAGGCAATACCTTGTATGTAATATATGATCAGTGAAGAATCATTTAGCAGTAATGTATTTCCTTTTTCAATTTGTATAACTTTTCCATTTTCATTAGTGAGAGCGTAAGCATACTTTTGGGTGACCAGTGAGTTATTTTTTAGTTCAAAAGATTTGACTTTTACCCCTTTACAGGTGCTGACAGTATTTTGACCATCCTCAAATGAAATCGTTGCTCCATCAGTAACGGTCTTTTCAAAATTCAAGGTGTTTTCAGATAAATTGTAACACTCATTACTGAAAATAGTGGTATCCAGAATAGATCCTGTACCAAAAGATAAAGAACCGGTATAAGATAATCCACTAATAAAATATTGTCCTGTATTTAAATTGTTTAAAGAAAATTGACCGTTTACTGAAGTACTTATGATTTCACTTCGGCTGTTGGTTAAAAGATAAATGTATTTTTCCCCTAAGGAATTAAATCTGGCTACCTGAATACTATAGTTCGACGTTGGCCCTAAGCAGATATTAGTTAATTGATTGGCATTTGAGAACCTGATGGTTCCGCCTTTAGTTTCTTTTTTTCTTACAGAATAAAATGTTTCTGATATATCGAAACAGCCAGTAGAAACGGCAGATTTATTTAAGTTATCTCCAATGCCCAAAGTTAAATTACCCGTGTATGCCAGTGCGTAAAACTGA
The DNA here is from genome assembly GCA_030728245.1 of Saprospiraceae bacterium. GTDB lineage: Bacteria > Bacteroidota > Bacteroidia > Chitinophagales > Saprospiraceae > BJGN01. The sequence continues at coordinate 65,375 of JANQZX010000077.1, forward strand.
AATAGTGTTTCATTTATTTTACTCATTGAAATAGAGTCAGGATTTTTGTTTAAACCTAATACTTTTCCATCTCTGTCGGTGGCTATCCAAATTAATTGAACATTGTCAGAACCTGATCCTAACGCATTTAAACTAAGAGTTTCCGGTGCATTGACACACCATATTGAATCGCCCTTCGCTCGGGCTGATTTAAAATTGATAACGTTTATATTTTCTACGAATAGTTCAATTTGGTTATTTGAAATATCAATACATTGTAATTGAGAAATAATCCTTCCTAAAGGTTCATTGATTAAATTTGGCAATACTAAAAGATGAGATATGCCAATAATTTTATAAGATCCTGTTGGATACTTATTTAATTGAATCGTTGTTTCTTTTTCCACTCCTTTCACAACATTATTCTCATCGAGTACCAGAAAAGAATAATTTAGGTAAGTATCACCTGAATGATTCATTTTTATGGTATCACTCGATGTAAATTGGGTACAGAAATATTGTTTGGAAGAAGTGTTATTATGTATAGATATTTCCCCACCTTCAGGTGATTTTTTTTCAATGTCAATGGCTTTGAAGGTCTTTGTAAAACAATTTTTACTCAGTGGAACAGCATCAAGGAATTGACCTGCCTTAGCTTGAAGCACCCCGGTGTAGGCCAGGCCATGAATATAATATTTGCCCGAGGGTAAGTTTTTGAAATCAAAAAGTCCATTACTTTGGACAGATAATATTAGATTATTAGCGTTGGTAAGTAGATAAGTATATAATAGAGAAGGACTATTTGTTTGAAATTGAAGGGTTTGATCTGTTTCAGTATTGGGACAAATTAAATTAGACACATTACCTTTTAAAATAGAAATTTCACCAGGATCGGGAACGTTGTTGTTGATAAGTACAAAATTTTCAGTAAATCCGTAACAGAAACTACCCATGGTATCCTTAAAAATATTTTTACCGGGCTTTAGATAATAAGTAAAAGGGTAGTAAAGTCCGTAAACTCTGTAAAATCCAGGTTTGAAATTTTCAAAATTTACAGACCTAAATGGTCTTACAAGTTCTATATTACCAAAAGTATCTGTAACAACAATATGAAGAGGGGGTATTCCAGGCTCAAAAGTGAAAAATTTCCAATCATTTTTAGTATCACCCGGGCATGTTTGAGTTACCGTGTCTTTTTCACTTAATTTGATGTATTTCCATTTTCCACAATTACCTATTCTAATTTGTGAAACGGCAAAAAATGGTATAAAAACGATAAGAAAAATGAGAAGTGGGCGCATGTTATGAATTCTTTATGTGGCAAATATAATTTCATTTTTCCTTACAAACAGATTTTTAACAATTTATCAGGAACTTTACCGTTTTTAAGGGCATAATAAGTGGTCATTTTTCTTAAAATTACATGAGAAATTTTTTCTTTTCCTTTTTAACATTGATTTTTAATGCCTTGGCATTACCTGGCCAAAGTATAAAAATTAATAATTCTTACACTCCCGAGGTTCTTGTTCAAGATGTTTTCGTAAATGGAGCATGTAAAAATATTTCAAAAATTCGGTCTATTGGAAATAGAGCTGGAATTGGTTTTTTTGAAGGAGGTAAACCAAGCATTGGATTGGAAAAAGGAATTATTCTTTCTACTGGAAATGTTAAAAATGCTGAAGGTCCTAATCAGAAAAGAGATATAACTACTGATTTTGGTGATGTGTCAAGTGATGTAGATTTAGTTAAATTGGCTACCGGTCCAGTATTTGATGTTGTGGGTATTGAATTTGATTTTGTCCCTTTGGATAGTTTTGTGAATTTTAGATATGTTTTTGCCTCAGATGAGTATTGTGAATACGTTGGTGAAAAGTTTAATGATGTTTTTGGCTTTTTTGTCAGCGGTCCTGGTATTAATGGCTCTTTTAATAATAAGGGTGAAAATGTGGCTCTTGTGCCTGGTTCAAATGCTTTTGTTTCAATTAATACTATTAATAGTTCGCAAAACGCATTGTTTTATTCAGACAATATGCATCCTGAAGATGCTGCCCGTTGCAATAGAACCTGGGCGAATAGTCCCAATCAAGAAAGAATCCAATATGATGGCTTTACTCGTCCTTTGACAGCCGTACTCAAGCTTATTCCCTGTCAAACCTATAGAATCCGCCTTCTGGTTGCAGATGTGTCTGATGGAAAGTTTGATTCTGCTGTTTTTCTGGAAGCAGAAAGTTTTAATATCGGTGGAGGGGCTAAATTAAATGGTTCTTCTCCTGATGAAGCTCAAATTATTGAGGAGGGGTGTAATAATGGTTTTTTTAGGTTGAATAGATTGAATGCAGATAATTTACAACAACCTCTTATCGTAAAGATAAAGGTGGCCAATGATAGTAAAGCAAAGGAAGGGCTCGATTTTGAACGGTTACCAAAGGAGATTACCATCCCAGAAAATAAATCTTTCGTTGATTTACCCATAAATACCATGCTGGATAATGAGGACGAGTCTTTGGAAGAACTCATATTGCAACTCGATTTTCCCTGCGCTTGTATTGCTGATACAGCCAGATTGTTTATTAAGGATGTTTCCAAATTAAGGAATGGTCTAAAAAATGTTACTTTTTGTTTAGGTGATACCCTTACTATAAATGTAAATCCTATTGGAGGAGTTCCCCCATATTCCTATTTATGGGGAAATGGTTTGAGAACCTCACAAATAAAATTCATTCCTCCAAAAGATACTTTTTTAGTTCTTAATCTGTCAGATAATTGTAAAAGAGAACTTTCAGATACCATTAGAATTACCCGTAAAACACCTCCTCAAGCTAAAATAAGTGGAATAATGGATGTTTGTCCAGGTAGCTTAGCAGAAATTCCAGTGGTGTTCAATGGTAAATCTCCTTTTTCATTTACCTGGAAAGCCGACAGTTTACCCGCTGTTCTGGTGACTAATCACATGAATGATGATTATTTGATCAAAACCGGGGCCAAAGGTAAAATTCAAATTTTGTCTTTCTCAGATGGTGAATGTGAAGGGGAGTTCCAAGGCATTGCCGAAGTCAGACATTTTAATCTGCAAACAATCACCTCTGCAAGCTCAGTAAGTTGTGCAAGTGGTAAAGATGGAAAAATTTTGGTAGAAGTTAGCGGTGGAACAACACCCTATCAATTTAATTGGTCTGGTGGCTTACCTAATCTACCAAATCCTTCTGGATTGGGAAAAGGGAAATATAGTGTCACTATTGTCGATGTAAATAATTGTAAAACTTCAGCAGAGGCCGAAATTATAGAACCAGGGCCATTAACTCCATTGGTTTTTGATTGCTCTCAGTTTACCTCAAATAGTCTGCAAATTGGAAATAGTGGAGGCATTCCTCCCTATTCATATTCTGTGAATATGGGTTTATCATTTAAAGACGAATCCATTTTTAATGATTTAATACCAGGTAAATCATATTCTCTTATTATTCGTGATAATAAAGATTGTACGCTCGAGCAAGATTTTATTATGCCTGCCCTCTATGCTAAAATGATTCAATTGCCTCCAGCTATTAAGCTTTCTTTTGGGGATAAATCTATTTTACAACCACAAATTAATATCCCTGCTTCTCTTATAAAATCTGTTACCTGGAGCCCTGAATTTAATCTAAGTTGCTACCAATGCCTGAATCCTGAAATTATAGCTGAAAAAGGAGGACTTTTAAGGGTTCAAATTACCAATGTCTTTGGTTGCACAGAATCTGTTACTTCTCAAATTACCGTAGATAATACTTTTTCCGTTTTTGTACCCAATGCTTTTTCTCCAAACGGTGACGGAATAAATGATTTTATTACGGTCTTTGCAGATGCAGAACAAATAAAGGAGGTCAAGTCGTTTGAAATTTATAATAGATATGGAGAAATGGTTTTTAAGAGGGATAACTTTCAGCCAAATGATGAGTACTTAGGTTGGAATGGTACAAAATCAGAGGTTAAACTGAGTAATGATACTTATCTTTATTCAATAGTCTTAGTCTTAAAAAATGGGGGCGAATTGGTGAAACAAGGAAGTTTTATGCTGATTAGATAAAAGTTTGGTGCTTTTTAATGGTTTTATTTCTTTTCTTTTTCTATTTTCACCCTTCATTATTAAAATGAATTAGTAAATATGCTGAATCGAAGAAAATTTATAGCAAGCAGTGCTTTGACTGCCGTAGGAACATATTTGTTTTCTAAAAATACCGGGGGTAAGCAAATTTCTGTTGAAGATGATAAAGTTAATGATATTGCTTCTGTTATCGCAACCTGGCCTAATGAAAAAGCTACAACCGCCGCATGGTTGAAATTGTCCGAAACTAATTATTCATTAGATGCAGTAGAAGCGGGGGCGAGAGTGCCAGAAGCTGACGTGCTTGATACGAGTGTTGGTTACGGCGGATATCCAGATCGTGATGGTCGGGTAACGCTCGATGCTTGTATAATGGATGAGAAAGGTAACGCAGGAAGTGTCGTATTCCTTGAAGGTATCATGCACCCAATTAGCGTAGCCAGAAAGGTTATGGAGAAAACACCTCATGTTATGTTGGCAGGTGACGGTGCCCTTAAATTTGCTTTGGCAGAGGGGTTCAAAACAGAAAATCTTATGTCTGACCATGCGAAAGTTACTTGGGAAAAATGGTTGACAGATAATAATTATCATCCAGGTAATCATGATACCATCGGCATATTAGCCGTCGATGCTAAAGGAAGATTATGTGGTGCTTGTTCTACCAGTGGCTGGGCTTTTAAAATGAATGGGAGAATCGGTGATTCTCCAGTGTTAGGTGCAGGCCTTTATGTGGACGGAACCGTTGGTGCAGCCGCTTGTACCGGTCTTGGAGAATTAGTCCTTAAAAATTTATGTACCTTCCTCTGTGTCGAGTTTATGAGACAAGGAAAATCTCCTCAGGAGGCAGCTAAATTATCAGTGAAGAGATTATATGAAAAAATCCCGGGTCTTGCAAACGATACCAGCAAACAAGTGGGTATAGTCGCCATGAATGTTAAAGGTGAATACGGTGCCTGGGCTGTTCATGATAACTTTAAATACACTATCAATAAGGAAGGAAAAAATACGGTTTTCGATTCTAAATTTGGTAAATAATGGCTTTTAAACCAGAGCAATCTTTAAAGGCGGTTTTAACTTCTTTATTTAGCCAGTATAGTAATGAAAATGGAGTAAGTGCCACCAGAGTACAAGCTGTTTACAGGCAAACAATGGGTGCTTATATTTCAAATCACACAACAAAGATATTTGTGAAAAACAATATACTTTTTCTTTATATCGATGTACCATCTCTTAGGCATGAACTCATCTTGGGTAAATTAAAATTGATAAATATCTTAAATGAGGCACTCGGAGAACAGCAAATTAAAGAAATTAAATTTCATTAATTCGCTTAAATGTGAATGATTATCAATTTGAACAGAAGAATTTAATCATTGAAGCAGCAAAAAAGCTGGGCTTCTCTCGTATCGGTTTTGCCAGAGCAAGTTCATTAGACCAGTCGGCTGAAAAGTTAACGAAATGGCTTGAAATGGGCTATCATGGTGAAATGAAGTACATGGAAAATCATTTCGATCTGCGAATAGACCCTCGTCAATTAGTCCCAGGGGCTCAAACAGTTATTGTTCTCTCCTTTAATTATGCCACTAAAAATATACAAAAAGATAAAAATGCGCCCAAAATAGCGAAATACGCCTTTGGTAAAGATTATCACAAAGTATTAAGAAAAAAATTGAAAAGTCTTTTTTCGTCTATTCAAGAAATTTGTCCAAATAGTCATGGTAGATTTTTTACCGATTCTGCCCCTATTTTGGAGAGAGATTGGGCTGAGTTAGCCGGGTTGGGTTGGAAAGGAAAAAATACTTTGCTGATTCATCCTCAAGCAGGTTCATTTTTCTTCCTTGCGGAAATAATTATTGATGCTGAACTTCCTTACGATAGCCCAATGAGAGATTATTGCGGGTCCTGTCGCCGTTGTATTGACGCATGTCCAACAGATGCCATCGATAAAAATGGCTATTTGTTAGATGCTAAAAAATGTATCTCATATCTTACTATCGAATTAAAATCTCAAATACCTGAAGAATTTAAAGATAAAATGGATAATTGGGTTTTTGGTTGTGATATTTGTCAGGATGTTTGCCCCTGGAATAAATTTTCAACCCCCCATAGCGAAGTAAATTTTTTACCTAAAGAGGAACTTCTCGATTTATCTTCTGAAGACTGGCATGCTCTGACGGAAGAAAAATTTACAGATCTTTTTGAAAGTTCTGCAGTTAAAAGAACTGGGTTTAACGGTCTTTCCAGAAATTTGTCATTTATTAAAACAGAATTCAAATAATAATTATGCAAATTAATCCATTGTCAAGGTATTTTATCATAGCATTGATTACGCTCATCTTGGGTGCCGTTATTTATAGGTTTTCTGAAATTATCAGCTATGTCATTATCGCTTGGGTCATTTCTTTAATGGGATCACCAATTATGAGATTTTTGAAAAAAGTTCGGATTGGTAAGTTTGTAATACCCAATTCAGTGGCGGCTGCTTTGACGCTTGGCGCATTCTTTTTTTTAATAGCAGGTATCTTAGCTTTGTTTATTCCCGTTTTTTTTACTCAGGCTATGAATTTGTCAGAGGTGGATTACAAATCTATCGCAGTAGCTCTGGATGAACCTTTTCAAAATATTCTACAATGGCTAAAATCTTATGGTATTCCCGTTGAATTGATTAATCTGGAGGAATTGGTAAGTTCTTTGACTAAAGGTTGGTTTGAACCCACTTTGATAACAGATATTCTATCTCAATTTTTTTCAACAGCAAGTAGCTTTATTGTTGCCATAGCTTCTATCTTATTTATTGCCTTCTTCTTTATTCAAGAACAAGGGATGTTCTTAAGATTTATACTCACCTTTATTCCTGATAATTATGTAGAGCAAACTCAAAATGCTATACAGGAATCTATTAGGCTTCTCTCAAGGTATTTTAATGGATTATTAATACAAATGCTTCTTATTACTATTTATATGATGGTAATTCTATCAATTTTTGGTATTAAAAATGCATTAATCATAGCTTTTTTTGCCGCTCTTATGAACCTCATTCCTTATTTAGGTCCTATCTTTGGTGCAGCATTTGCTGTTCTAATAACGCTTTCTTCTAATTTAAATCTTTCATTTTATACTGAGGTCTGGCCGCAATTGGTAACAGTAGTACTTATTTTTGGCTCAATGCAAATGTTGGATAATTATATTTTACAGCCCTTTATTTTTTCAAAATCTGTTTTAGCTCATCCACTTGAGATTTTTGTTGTGATTCTTATCGGTGCCAATTTAGCAGGTATCACTGGAATGGTTCTTGCCATTCCAATCTATACGATTATTAGGTCTTTTGCAAAGATATTTTTTGAAAAATTCAAAATAGTTCGTCTGATGACTGAAAATATGAAAGATTCAGGCTTTTAACCCGCTCCAAATTTGCTGAGCTAATTTTGTTGTCAATTTATCTAGGTAAAAACTTCCTGCGGCAGGATCTATTACTTTCCCGATATCAGATTCTAAAGTGAAAATATGGTAGATATGCGCGATGTTCTCTATTCTCATTTCCTCATTTATTTCATCAAGCTCAAGATAGATAATGTCTGAACCACCCAATATGGCAGATAGCATTTTTGTAGTGGCTTCAATTAGAAAGTGGTCGTGTAAACCGTTTTTTATGACAGGTAAGGTGGAAATAAACAAAGGCGGAGCCGGATTATCTATCTCAAAAGCTTTAAGTATGTTTCTCCAAACAATTCTCTGAGCCCGACCTAAAGAAATTTCGTACAAATAATTATCTTGAATTTCTCTTGAAAAATGAATACTTCCAAGGAACTCATTAATTGGTTCCTCATTTATTTTCAAACTTTGAATTAAACTAATAGCCTGCTGAAAGTTATCTAATATTTGTTGAATAACAAAGTCTGATGGTTTCCTTTCCTCCTGTTGTACATCGAGCCAATGACACGATGGGAATAATCTTTTTAATTCATCAGCCTGAATCATGCTCTTCTCCGTCACATTGAGTTTGAAATTATTTATGCCAATTGAAATAAAGAACTCAATATTTTCTTCTTTAAGATTTTCTGTGTAACGAAAACTAATACCACGTTGACAAACATGGTTTTTTCTCCAAACAATAGGTTTCATTTTTTTATCCTCGTTGCCAGAAAAAACCATAGGAGGCATTGTGATTTCATTATTGTAGTGGTAGATTAGACTTTCTAATGGTTTTCCATTGAGTTCTTTTTCTGCTACCTTAACCCAATCCGATTTATTAGCTTTCGGAAATTTATTAAATAGATAAGACGATTGAGGCATACTTTGACTTTTATAAAATACTTTCCCCCTAAATGTAGGTAATTTTTTTTGTGAAATTTAAATGATTTTTATCCTATTATAAAACTTTTATTTTACATGATTGGTTATATTTGCTGTTGGCATTTTCTTTTAGATTAAATCTAAATAAATTATAATAATGATAAAGGAACCTATGCGTGTTTACTTAGACAATAACTCAACAACACCGTGTGATCCAAGAGTTGTGGATACAATGGTGCCTTATTTTTACCAGAAACCTGGAAATTCAGCGAGTAGAAATCATCCTTTTGGGTGGGAAGCCGAGGAAGGAGTAGATTACGCAAGAGAACAAATTGCGGCTTTGCTTAAGGTTGATCCTAAAGAAATTATTTTCACCTCGGGCGCTACTGAATCAGATAACCTGGCGATAAAGGGCGTTTTTGAAATGTACAGGTCGAAAGGAAATCATATTATTACCGTCACCACCGAGCATAAAGCAGTGTTGGACACATGTGATAAGTTGACAGAGGCTGGTGCTGAAATAACTTACCTTAAAGTGGCAGAAGATGGTCTTATTGACTTAGCAGAGTTAGAAGCAGCCATTAAATCAACTACCATTTTAGTATCGGTTATGTGGGCTAATAATGAAACAGGTGTTATCCAACCCATGAAAGAGATTGGTAATATTTGTGATAAGCATGGGGTTCTTTTTATGAGTGATGCCACACAGGCAGTTGGTAAAATGCCTACTTATCCTAAGGAAATTGGGGTTCATCTGATGGCGTTTACTTCTCATAAAATGTATGGTCCAAAAGGAGTCGGTGCACTTTACGTTAGTAGAAAGTCTCCACGTGTAAAAGTAACTGCTCAAATGGACGGTGGCGGTCATGAAAGAGGAATGCGCTCTGGAACCCTCAATGTTCCCGGCATAGTTGGCTTTGGTAAAGCTGCTGAAATTGCAAGACTAGAAATGCATGCCGATGCAGAAAGATTAAAAAAGCTAAGAGATAGATTAGAGCACGAACTTACCTCAAGATTGGAGGAGTGCTATATTAATGGTAACGTAGATCATAGAATGCCTCACGTTACCAATATTAGCTTTAAACATGTCGAAGGTGAGGGCCTTATGATGACCTTCAACCAAAATATAGCTGTTTCTTCGGGTTCGGCATGTACTTCCGCTTCTCTTGAACCTTCTTATGTCCTTGTCGCATTAGGTTTAGGTGACGATTTAGCTCACTCTTCTATTCGATTTAGTTTGGGTAGGTTTACTACCGACGAAGAGGTAGATTTTGTAGTAGATAAATTGGTGGCAGGTGTAAATCACATGAGAGACTTAAGTCCTATTTGGGAAATGTACAAAGAGGGCGTAGATCTTAGCAATGTGCAATGGTCTGAACACTAATATTTTATATCATCCGTTTAAAATTATCTTATTATGGCATATTCAGAAAAAGTACTCGAACACTTCCAGCATCCTAAAAATGTAGGAACGCTCGATAAAAGTAAATCTACTGTAGGTACTGGCTTAGTGGGAGCTCCTGAGTGCGGTGATGTTATGCGTCTTCAAATCGAAGTCGATCCTTCAACGCAAACTATTATTGATGCAAAATTCAAAACCTTTGGTTGTGGTTCTGCAATTGCATCCTCTTCTCTGGCTACAGAGTGGCTTAAAGGTAAAACTATCGAACAAGCTTTAACCATAGATAATATGGATATTGTAGAAGAATTAGCCCTGCCGCCTGTTAAAATTCATTGCTCTGTTTTGGCAGAAGATGCTATCAAGGGGGCTATCGCTGATTATCAGTCTAAAAATGGAATAGCCGTTACTGCAATGGCTTCTTCTCACTAAATTTATAAAAAAGAGGCTATTTTATTTTAAAATGAGATAGCCTCTTAATCTCAATACTATGCTTTACGTCGGGGAATCTGCAAAATCTAAAATTGTCGAAATTCGTGCTGACAAAAATATGTCAGATGATTATTTCGTAAGAGTATCCGTCACAAGTGGCGGTTGCTCTGGTCTTAGTTACCAGATGGATTTTGATAATGAGAGTAATCCAAATGATCAAATTTTTGAAGATAACGATGTCAAAATTGTGACTGATTTAAAAAGCTTTCTCTATCTGTGCAATACTACCCTAGAGTTTTCAGGTGGTCTTGATGGGAAAGGTTTTTACTTTAACAATCCAAATGCAGCCCGAACTTGTGGTTGCGGTGAAAGTTTTGCTGTTTAATTGGTTTAATGAATGATTCTGTCATTGTGCGAATGATAAATCTGGCATTCGATGCGAAAAGGTTCTTTCGAAATGCTACGGGTCTTGGAAATTATAGTAGAACGCTATTAATAAATTTAAATAAGTATCATCCTCATCTATTTAAATTATTCCTTTTTACTCCTATTTCTTCTGATAATTCTTCCTCTTTATCTGATAAGTATTTTTTTAATATTGTTAATCCTCGCTGGTACAAATATTTTTTTTGGAGGTCTTTGGGTGTGCCTCAAGATTGTAAAAATTACCTGATTCATATTTACCACGGACTAAGTAATGAATTGCCTGTCGAATTTGTAAAAAACCCATATATCAAATGGGTAGTTACTATTCATGATATTGCTTTCCTTTACTATAAAACAGATTATTCTTTTTTTGATAGATTTATTCATTTTCAAAAAATACGATATAGTTGTCAAAAAGCTGATGTTGTTATTGCCGTTAGCGAATATACTAAAATAGATATCTGTAAAAAATTTAATCTTCCTCCCGAAAAGGTAGAGGTAGTTTATCAAACTGTAAACGATAATTTCAAAAAGACCTATACGAAAGTCGAATTTCAACAAGTTGTGAATCTTTATCATTTACCAAATCAATATTTCTTATCGGTTGGAAGCATTACAGCAAGGAAAAATTTGTTATCCGCTTTAAAAGCCTGGAAAGATCTTCCCACTGAATATCAATGGCCTTTTCTAATTATTGGTAAGCCAAACAGGAAATATTTTAAAAAAATTAAAGCAGAAATAGATCTCTTTAAAGAGATTTATTCTAATAAAATTATATTTAGAAACGTATCGAACGAACATTTACCTATCGTTTATCAAAATGCAGAAGTTTTTATTTACCCATCTTATTTTGAAGGTTTTGGTATTCCTGTTTTAGAGGCATTATATAGCGGTATTCCTGTAATTACAAGTAAAACAACATCGTTACCTGAAGTGGGTGGACCAGGTGCTTACCTGGTAGATCCCGCTAATTATGAAGAAATAAAGGAAGGTATTCTCTTCTTTATGCAACAAAGAGAGCAAAGAAAACATGCAGTAAAAAAGGGGTTTGAGCATGTCAAAAAATTTGACGCACAAGTGGTAACTGATAAATTAGTGCATGTTTATCAAAATTTACTTCAATAATTTAACTTTTCGCCATTTCCTTTAAAGCAGAAATGAATATATCCAGTTCCTTGGTGGTAGTGTAAATATTGGGTACGATTCTACAACCTTGAACTCCCTGACCATCAATAGCTACCGTCCAAATTCTATATTTTTTCAAGAGATTCTCTGCCATCAAAGAGGTTTTCATATTTTTTATACCCACATTGGCGATACCACAAACTCTTTGTGGGTCAGCTGGAGTATTTACAATTATATTTGGTTCATTGCGCACACGGCTGGTCCAATAATTTTGTAAAAAGCGCAATCTGGCTTCTTTTTTATCTAATCCTATACGATGTAAATACTCAATGGCATTTCCTATCGCTAAGTCAGTAGCAACGGGATGAGTACCTGTATGATTCATTCTTCTTATATTTTCCAAAGGATAGCCAAAGTCACCAAACATTGGCCAAAGACCGCTTATTTTTTCCTTATTTATATATAATAATCCTGCGCCTAAGGGTGCAGATAGCCATTTATGGAGACTGGAACCGTAGTAGTCACAGTTTAATTCTTTAATGTTAAAGGCAAAATGTCCGATAGCATGTGCTCCATCAACCAGCACTTCCACACCCTTTTTATGGGCCATGTCACAGATTTTTCTGATGGGAAGTATCTGACCAGTTATATTTACAATATGGCAGACCATGATTAATTTTGTTTTACTGGTTATAGCATTCTCATAGACCGCGACAATTTCTTCATCTGATTTTGGAATATTCGGCACATCTACTATTTTTCTAACAATACCATATCTTTCCTCACATAAACGAAAATGCTCTATCATGGCAAAATAATCCTGATTAGCCATGATAGCCTCATCACCTTTTTTCCAATGTATACCACCAATGACCGTATCTAAAGATTCTGTAGTGTTTCTGGTAATGATGATTTCTTCCGCATCACATTGGATTAGATCCGCAAGTTGACCACAAACAGCTCTTTTATTATCCCACTGAACGGTTCGCATGTAATGAGAGCCCTGATAGTTTACCTCTCTTATATGATGAAGATAGTCCTCCAGAATGGCTTGGGGCATAAAACAATAATATCCGTTTTCAAGATTTATATAATCTGGCTTTAACCGGTAACCTCCTCTGATTCCTAACCAATAATTTTCGTCTTCAGCTATTTCTTCCACCGATTTATTTGCAACGGTTAGATTTAACTTTTCTAAGGTGTTAAATAATGCTGGGGCACCTAAGCCCATGGCAATGGAGTGTTTGAAAAAGGTCCTTTTATCCATAATTGTTCGTTTTCTTTGATGGTTTAAATTAAGGGTGATAGGTTTTTGCTGCGTTGGTTTCCACTTCATTTTTATAAAAATGAACTTTTTTGAACTGTCCTCTCGTGTATCTAAGGGATTGATCATTAAAATGGCGTGAATTCAGGTCACTGGAAGAACCACCTGTGACAATAGAATGAGCATTAATTTTGGGGCCAAATTCTACAACGGCAACAAAACTATTTCCCAAAGTCCCATATCTTTTTTTGGTTCCTGCCTGTGTTTTTGAACCAAATGCAGCAAGCGATCCCCAGGCAGAAGAGGTGAAACCTACAGGCAAACTTTCTAAATCATCATTAAACTCTGGACGTATACCTGCACTTATTCGTTGAAACCTGTTGATCTCTCCCCATGTAGTCCTCCATGTGCCAAATTGACTTGTGAGTTGATTTATTGCTTTTTCAAAGGCAGCTTTTTTATCTGTTTCCAATAAGTTATTTAAAACATACGTCTCTAAATTTAACATTGACTTTGCACCATAGCCACTTTTAACTCTGGCAATCTCCATAATATTTTCACCATAAAAGATAGCCAAGGTAGTGGCAACAGATAGAGAATCTCTCTCAAAATTCCAGGCAGATAACTCCTTGAGTGGATCAGTAAATGAAGTGGATAAATCTCCTTTATAAACTCTTAAAAGATCCGGTATAATCTTTGCAAAGCCAGGTAAAAATGGATTAAAAGCTGCTTTAACTAAACTGTCTAGCGTCCAGTTCCCTTTTACATTTTCCAATATTCTTAAAGCGGCTACACCTCGGAAATTTTCTTCATCCGGTGCCATATAATTAGGGTATTTTTTCCTTTCGGGACTAAATTTTCCAGAGGCAGTAAATGGATCTGAATTACAGTTCTGAATCCAGCCATTGGCAGGATTAATTATTCGAACCAGTTCTTTTACCTTATGAAATCCTTTCCATTCCGTATTTGAAGTTGTTCCATCTAAAAGGCCATTCCAATTATAATCGAGGTTTCTTTTTGGCATAAAATTTCCATGCCAATAGGCAATATTTCCTGAATTATCAGCAAAAACCGTGTTGTTAGATGAATTTGTATTTAACTTCATTACTTTCTCAAAAGATTTGACATCTTCTGTCTTGGTTCTTAGAAAAGATTGAGCTAATGCGTCAATCTGTTCTGTCATCATTCGTATGGATACCCATTTACCATCTTTTCGTGCTATAATTGGTCCGTGATGAGTAAAATACAAGGTGATTTCTCTCGATATTTTACCATTTTTAGTTTGAAAATAGATGACTTCCTTTCGGGTTTTGACAGGTATCCATTTTCCTTCATAAAGATAAAAATAGTCTTTCCCCCTTTTTTCTACAGTTTCTAAATATTCATCTGCTACATCGGCGGCACTGGAAGTATGCATCCAGCCACATTTATCATTAAATCCTTGATAAACAAAAAATTGTCCCCAGGTAACTGCGCCGTAAGTATTTAATCCTTCTTCACTTACTAAATGTACCTCTGTCCTGAAATAAAAAGAGGTATGCGGATTTATAAGGAGCAGTGGATACCCATTTTTTGTTAATTCTGGCGCAATAGCAAATCCATTTGAACCTGATGGTTCCTGCTCCCATTCAGGTAATTTTGGTACATGATATCCTATGCCATTTCCCTCATAAAAATCTTTAATCCCTTGAATTGGAATAATTGTAATGTTTCCGCCAATACTGCCCTCAGTAAATAATAAAGGCATCCATGGCTCAAATCTATATAAGATTTTAGGTTTAACATTTGGATTTTTGTATAGATAATAATTAATGCCCGAGGCAAACCCGTCCAATAAAGCTTTTAACCAGGTAGGGGAACGTAAATAATTATTTTTCGCAAGTAGAGTATCTGCATACATTCTTGCTCGTGCGTCCTGATAAAAATAATTTTCACCTAAGGATTCTGACAATCTGCCAAGTGCATCTAAATAATTTTCCTCCACCCGATTAAAATCATCCTCACACTGTGTGTACATTAATCCAAAAACCACATCGGCGTCGGTTTTACCATATATGTGGGGAACACCATAATTATCTCTTATAATAGTGACATTTTGTGCCCTTGTAGTCCATTCATTTATTTCATTTTTGGAAAATGTTTGTCCATTGAGTAAACATAAACTGGAAAACAAAAGGATGGAAATCAGTTTGACCATGGTATCAAATTTTTATTAATTTTGGGAATTTAGGTAAAATAAATAAATTATGAAAGTTTCCAGGGCAATTTTATCCGATTTACCCAATATCTGCAAACTAGCCAATAATGCCTACCGTGGCGAGGAAGCAAAAAAAGGATGGACATTTGAGTCCGATTTTATTGAAGGGGATAAAAGAACAGATGAAAATGACCTGTTTTTGTTGTTTTCTAATGAAAAAGCGGTATTTCTTATTGCAAAAAATGATAAAGAGGTTGTCACTGGCTCAGTGTATCTGGAAGTTAAAAATGAAAATTTATACATGGGAATGCTTTCCGTTGAGCCAATGCATCAAGGAAAAGGTATTGGAAAGCTTTTAGTGTCAAATGCTATTCAATATGGTCAATCTCTGGGTTTGGAAAAAATCCAGATTCAGGTTATTCATCTTCGGCAGGAACTTATTTTGTGGTATGAAAAATTAGGATTTATCTTATCAGATAAGATTTTACCTTTCGAGGTACCTTTAGAATTTGGCAAACCTAAAGTTCCTCTTCATTTTATTGAGATGTATCGTACCTTATAGAACGAATATGCTTTGAAATGTACTATTTCACTATATTTACCACATAAAAGTAAATGAATGCAAAAAAGTAAAGAAGATATTCAAAAGGAAAAAGATGACTTTTTACGCCAATTTGTTGTCCCTGAGGGTAATATTTGGGGTTGGAAATTCTCCCTTTTCGGATTGGGCCTGATTCTATTTTTAAGCCTTTGGTTGACTTGGCTACATTATAAAAAGGGCGTTCCGGTAGGTTTTGATGAACAAAAAATGGAGATAAATCCTATGGTTTTACCTGAAAAAAAAGACACAGTTAAATATGAATAATACCATTCCTTTTTACAAATATCATGGAGCAGGTAATGATTTTATCTTTGTTGATCATAGAGATTTAAAAACGCTTCCAGTCTTAGATTCCAACCAAATAGCCCGTTTGTGTCACAGACATTTTGGCATTGGTGCCGATGGTCTTATTTTATTGGAAAATGATGATGTTGCTGATTTTAAAATGCGCTATTTTAATGCCGATGGAAATGAAGGTTCTATGTGCGGTAATGGAGGTAGATGCATCGTTGCTTTTGCCAATGATTTGGGAATTATACCTTCAGAGGGTTCTTTTAGTGCCACCGATGGTCTTCACCAGTTTAAAGTGTTAGACAATAATGAATATGCTATCTCATTAAAAAATGTAGATAAGGTAGAAGTTATGCCAAATGCTTATTTTATTCATACAGGAAGTCCTCACTGGGTTGAATTTGTTGACGATTTAAACGGCTTTGATGTACATAATAAGGGAAAAAAAATACGGTTAGATCCGATGTTTGGAAAGGGTGGAACCAATGTAAATTTTTTGGTTGATGCTCCTACTGGTTTGGAAATTGCCACTTTTGAACGAGGCGTGGAGGCGGAAACATTGGCTTGTGGTACAGGTGTTACCGCCGCTGCCATGGCTTATTATGTAAGGAAAGGTTGGCAAGTTGATTCGTTTGAAGTTAGTATTAAAGCTAAGGGAGGATTACTTCATGTTAGTTTCAGACCCAACCATGATAATGAAATACCTGCTTTTTCAGATGTTTGGTTGACAGGTCCTGCCGTACAGGTGTTTAAAGGCGAATTAAGGAAGGATTTTTTAAAAAATATTGATTAATAATTTATTTTTATTCTAAGCTATAAATGAAAGCTAAATTTTCACTCATTCCATTGATAATCCTTTGTTTTAACGCTTTAGGAGAAGGGCAATGTTTAACGGGAAAGGTACATATTACAGGAGAAATGAGAAATGTAATGTGGAAGGGCCAACTTGAAGGTAATATCCATTTAGATACCATAGCAAATAAATCAAATGTTGTCGGACTTGGTCCACTTGAATATTTAGGAGGTGAAATTATCATCATGGATGGGAAATCTTACAAATCTATGGTTAGGTCAGATTCAAGTATGGAAGTGGTAGAAACATTCAATGTAAAGGCACCTTTTTTCGCTCATACAGATATTTCAAACTGGTCAGAGGAGTTATTAGATGTTGATATTCAGACTATCCAGCAGTTAGAATCTTTTTTGGATATTAAAATGAGTGAATCATCTCAACCTTTTATGTTTAAACTCGCTGGCCTTGTTAAAGAAGCTACCATACATGTTGTTAATCTGCCAGCTGGTGCAAAAGTCAGTTCACCTAACAATGCACATAAAGGACTAGTAAAATACCAAATGGAAAATAAAGAGGCAGAAATTGTTGGTTTTTTCTCTAAAGAGCACAAAGGTATTTTAACACACCATGATACTTATTTGCACCTTCATTTGATAACGAAAGATAAGCAAATGATGGGGCATTTGGATGAATTGTCGATAGAGAAGGGGAAAATGAGGTTGTTTTTATGTCAAAACTGAAGATAGCAACGAACAATTAGTTAATACTTTTTTGGAATATTATAATGTTTCTTTAAACGCACCGCTCTTTTTCATATCTGGCTGGCCATCAGGTAAACGTTTGATATCCTTGTCCGGTAGTCTGTGTTGAATCTGTTTCCCTTCTTTTAAAATGCCGAAATTTTTAAATAAAACTACATTTGTTCCTGAGCCTCTAAGAGATGGTATCGCAATACCATCCATACCTCCTCTTTGTGCCATTCTTCTGAGGTGAATCGGATTTTCTTCAACGGTTTTATATATAGCAGGACCTGTAGCATCAAGTATTTTACCTCCTGAAATGTTGTAAGATATAGTTACATAAGCATTTAATGGATTATCAGGGTCATCAAATTTATGATGAGCTATTTCTGCTTCGGAGGTCTCGATATCATTGGTCAAATAAAATCCACCACCAAATCTGGAAGAGGATTTAAAAAATTTAGGATCAATTCTTTCCAAAATACTTTTATCTGCACCTGCTCTGGTGGTTGTATGGTATAATGTATTTATACTACTCATTATATTATATTCAATCTCCTCCACTTCAGGTGTTTCTAAATTTAAATGTTCATTTAACCCTTCACTTTGGTCGTCATCTACTTTTTGAACTACTCCTTTTTTCTGGATTGAATTTCCAGGCTTAAAATCTGAAAGAGAAAATGGTTTCATTTGTAAAGCTTTTGCTCCCATTATATCTGCTTCCTTTTCTAATCCACTATCATCATTAATAGGCACTTTAGCCTTCATCATCATAGTTGGCTGAACTCTCCCTTGCTTCTGTTGTACTACATGCCATGCCTCATGAGGTAAATGTTTTTCCTGGCCTGAGGCTAGGTGAATATCCGTGCCTTGTGCATAGGCAAGGGCATTTAATTGCGCTGGTTTATCGGAATTATAATGAACCTTTACATCATCCATAGAAAGACCAGATAAACTTTCGACACCACTTTTTAAGTTATCTGGTAATCCGGAATTATTTTTTTTAAGCTGAATATTTGTCCTTTTCTTTTGGTCAAAATCTTCTGCCATTCTCTGAATAGCTAGTAATTTTGGATTTGGCTGAAAATGTAAGTTTTCTGATTTTAATTGTATGCTTTTATCCATTGCAGAATCTATACCCTCATGGGTAGTATTCATCCGCTGATTCCAACTTTGTAAAGCCTGAGGTTCGTTTGCTTTAGCCTGTTTAACAAGTGAGTTTTGATAGGACAGCATAGAATCTTTTAATTGTTATGTATTTCAATACAAGTCAAATATAATGAATTGATATTTTATTTTATCATTTTAATAGTTTATTTAAAATATTATTTAAAAT
>JANQZX010000078.1:0-3367 GCA_030728245.1 Saprospiraceae bacterium
CAACATGATGGAGATTTCTTTTAAACAGGAATTTTTCACCCAAATGTGTACATTTACAACAGGTTTTTCTCTCTAAAAGGATGTTTTTTAAGAGAAAACCTTGATAAAAATACTGTACTACATAAAATGAAAAACTATTTTAACTTGTTGTTGGTATTGACAAACCGAAAGATTAAAAAAGCGGGATTACATCCTGGTTTGGGTTATCTTTTGGGTCTTGCCGCATTTATTCTATTGGCGGAATACCTGTTTCAAAAGACATCATTTGCCAAATACTTAGTTATCTTATCTTGCCTTAGTTTTCAATTCCAACTTTCTGAAAAAAATAGAACGGACTTCTTACAGTCAACTTTTGGAGATAAAACAAAAAATAAAATCAGGATATTGGAAAATTTAATGGTTAGCATTCCTTTTGTTTCTATCCTTTTATACAAAAGCTTGTTTTTTGAAGCGGGTATTTTGGTATTGTGTTCGATTGTTTTAGCTTTAGTCTCCTTTCACTCTCATTTTAATATATCCATCCCAACGCCATTTTCAAAGAGGCCATTTGAATTTTCAACGGGTTTCAGAAGGACTTTTTACCTATTTCCAATGGCTTATACTTTGGCATTTATTGCCATAAATGTGGATAATTTTAATTTGGGTGTTTTCTCATTTTTATTGATTTTCTTAACCACTTTGGGGTTTTATTCTAAGCCTGAGCAAGAATATTATGTTTGGGTTCACGCGGAAACACCCAGCAAGTTTCTGAAAAATAAAATGCTTCATGCTTCAAAAAACGCGGCATTTTTAACTGCCCCAATACTAATAAGTATGTTGATTTTTTATCCATCGGAGGTTGCATTGATTTTAGGCTTTTTCTTGGTTGGACTTTTGTTTCTTTGGACTATTATTCTTGCGAAATATTCTGCCTATCCGGGAGAAATGAACCTGCCAGAAGGAATGATAGTGGCATTTAGCCTATTTTTTCCACCATTGTTGTTGGCTGTCATTCCATTTTTCTACCTAAAATCTGTCAATAAACTAAAATTTATATTGAATGATAAAAATTAAGGAACTAAGTAAATTATTCGGCAATAAGGAGGTGTTGAAAAACCTTTCTATGGAATTTTCGACAGGAAATGTCTATGGAATTGTTGGAGAGAATGGAGCGGGAAAAACCACCCTATTCAGATGTATCGCAGGTCTTGAAAGCTATAGTGGAGAAATAATTTCTGATGTTATGCCATTAAAAAATCACTTAGGGTTACTCTTGACTGAACCCTTCTTTTTCACAATGATGACAGGCAGAGAGTACATAAGATTATTGTGCAATGCACGCGGAAAGACGAATGTGGATATTGACAATAAAAATATTTTTGACTTGCCACTCGAGCAGTATGCTTCAACATACTCCACCGGAATGAAGAAGAAGTTAGCCATAACCGCCATTCTTCTGCAGGAAAATGAATATTTCATATTAGACGAACCTTTTAATGGCGTTGATATTCAAAGTAATATCATTTTGACAGAGATTATTTTAAAACTAAAAGAACTAAATAAAATAGTAATCATTTCATCTCATATTTTTTCAACACTAAGTGATACTTGTGACGAAATACATCTTTTACGAAAAGGGGAGCAAATCATATCAGTGAATAAAACAGGATTTAAAGACTTAGAACAAGAAATGAAAGAAATTACCATTGGAAATCTGATTAAAAATCTTGAGCTTAAATAATTGGCAGGAGTTAAAAGAAATTTAAGTAGTTTTAAGAACAGTTTTCTAATTAAAATAGGCTCAGATGAAATATGCGCTAATAATTTTCTTGCTGACCATCTTCATGACAATGGGATGGGGGCAGACTAATATCCTCGTTGATAATGTTATAATTAGCGCTGAAAAAAGGAAAACGGTCGTCAACACCGGTGAAAAGGGGGAATTACAAGTAAATGTTTCTCCAAAAAATTTGCTTACATTTAAAAAAAGGGGATGGGTTCGTTACAGCGATTTCGGTGCCAGGGGAGATGGAAAAACCGATGATATAGATAATATTGCTGCAACGCATGCCGTTGCAAATCAATACGGTCTGTCAGTGAAAGCCAATGATGACGCTATTTATCATATAAGCGGGAAAGAACGAACCGCATTTATTCGAACCAATACAGATTTCGGGAAGGCAACTTTTATCATCGATGATACCAAGGTGCAAAATCGTAATGCATCGGTTTTTATGGTCAATTCCGATCTGAAACCGTTTAAACTGGAAAAGATTTCTTCTCTAAAGAGAAATCAGCAGAAAATCGATCATTCTTTGCCTGGAGCCTGCCTCATAACGGTTACCAATGCAAAGGTAAAACGCTTTATACGTTTTGGGCTCAATCAAAATAAGGGTTCGTCACAAACGGATATTTTTGTTGTCGATAAAAACGGTAACGTGGATATGAATGCCCCAATTGTCTGGGACTTCGAACAGATTACGGATATCACAGCTATTCCGATGGATGAAAATACGCTAACTATTTCTGGTGGGCGTTTTAGGACAATAGCCAACAAAGAGGAATCAAAGTACAATTATTATAGCAGGAATATAGTTATCAGGCGCTCCCATGTGCTGGTGCAGGGGCTTGAACATCGCGTCACCGGTGAAGGAGAACATGGCGCGCCTTATGGCGGCTTCATTAATATTGGCGATTGCGCTTATGTAACAGTTCGGAACACTGTACTCACAGGACATAAAACATATATAACCATTGGCGCGGCAGAAAAACCCGTTTCTATGGGCACTTATGATATTTCTGTAAATCGTGCCATCAATGTGTCGTTCGTTCAGTGCAGGCAGACCAATGATATCAATGACAAAACTTACTGGGGAATTATGGGGTCTAACTTCAGTAAAAATCTATTGTATGACTCATGCATCTTTTCGCGTTTTGATGCCCACATGGGAGTGGCTAATGCGACCATTCGCAACTCTACCCTTGGGCACATGGGTATAAATGCCATTGGCAGCGGGTTGCTGACCGTGGAGAATTCGACCATCAATGGCTATGCTTTGATAAATTTGCGCTCTGACTATGGCAGTACCTGGCAGGGAGATGTTTTAATCCGCAACTGCGTTTTCGTGCCTTCCGGTGGAAAGCCAGCGAATTCAAGCCTGATCGGAGGGTCTAATTCCAGTCAGCATGATTTCGGTTACACCTGTTATTTGCCGGAACGGATAACGATTGAAAATCTAAAAATCAACGATGCCAATCATCCGGAATCTTACAAAGGTCCCGCCATTTTTTCAAATTTCAATCCGAATATGAAAGATGCTTCTTACCAGGAAACCTTTCCTTTTGTAAGAACCAGAGAAGTTATTCTCCGGAATGTAAGCACTGCGAG
>JANQZX010000078.1:3467-25037 GCA_030728245.1 Saprospiraceae bacterium
CCTTTCCTTTTGTAAGAACCAGAGAAGTTATTCTCCGGAATGTAAGCACTGCGAGCGGAATGGCATTGAGGCTGAGTGATAACCCCTTTTTGTTTAAAGAGGTAAAGGTGTTGATGGAGTAATGAAGGGATGAAATACTAATGAATAGGGCTCCAAGCGAAGCATAGGATGGAAAAAAAGAAATTGAAATGAAAAACGCAATAGTTATTGGTGCGACTTCCGGAATAGGTAAAGGACTGGCAAAACTTCTATCTGAAAATGATTACAACATTGGAATTACTGGCCGACGAACAGAATTACTTGAAGATTTGAAAGCACAAAAACCAAACTCTTTCATTACAAAAACTTTTGATGTGACTAACACAGAAGTAATTAGTGAGAATTTGGAAGCATTAAAAAATGAACTCGGTGGACTTGACCTGTTGATTATTAGCTCGGGAACAGGGGACTTAAATGAAAAACTAGACTTTGACATTGAAAAACGTACCATAGATACTAATGTAACTGGATTTACTTGTATTTCAAATTGGGCTTTCAATTTCTTTGAGCGTCAGAAGTCAGGTCATTTGGTTGTTATAACGTCAGTAGGTGGTCTTCGTGGAAGTGGAATCGCTCCTGCTTATAACGCTACTAAAGCATATCAAATCAATTATTTAGAAGGTTTAAGACAAAAAGCATCGAAACTTGAAGGTCAAATTTTTGTGACAGATGTTAGACCAGGATTTGTTGACACTGATATGGCAAAAGGCGAAGGACAATTTTGGGTTGCCTCTGTTGAAAAAGCAACACGACAAATTTTTAACGCGATAAAACAGAGAAAGAAAATGGTTTATATCACGAAAAGATGGAAATTAATAGCTATAATTTTAAAAGGAATACCAGGTCAATTATATGATAGATTGTAAATTCAAGGATCTTAGATCAGCTTTTTGATTTTTTGTCAAATGAAGGGACGAAATGGATGAATATGCTTATTGAAAAATATACATCAAAATGGATTAAAGATTATGCGTCCATTAAATGTGAAATTGAAAAGGGACTTCATGGTTTAAATCTTACCATGGAACATATTGGAAGTACTTCTGTGCCAGATTTAGATTCGAAACCTATCATTGACATTGATATCATTTATTACCATCAAGGTGATTTTGAAAAAATAAAAGCCGGCCTTTTGACTATGGGATATTACCATAATGGAAATCAGGGAATAGAAAATCGTGAAGTTTTTAAAAGAAATATTGGATGGACAAATCAAATTTTAGACAAAATTAAACATCATCTGTATGTTTGTCCAGCAGATAGCAAAGCATTGGAAAGACATATTTTGTCTCGAAATTTTTTGAGAAATAATGATTGGGCAAGATTAAAATATCAACAGATGAAATATGAATTAGCCGAAAAAGCTAATCAGGACAAAAAAATATATGCTGAATTAAAGGAATTAAATGTAAATGATTTTATAGATTCAATGATAGCACAATTAAAAGAGTAAGACAGATAGCTGTCAATCTTAAGGGTTTGATGGTCCGTTTCCGTTATATAGTTCTTTCAAATGTGTAAAAAATAAAACGACTGACCTTAATTGGCAAAATGATTAAGTACATTTATATAAATTTAAAAATACGTTTATTATGGTAGTACTTATTGGAATTATTTTATTGTCTGCACTCATCTTAATTATTAGATTATTTGGAGCCTGGATGTTAAGAATTGATGAGGTTATAAAGTTGCAAAAGGAAATGCTTGCAGAAATGAAAAAGCACTCACAACAGCAGTTATCTTAATGGACATTTCCTGCCCTTATTTTTGAAATAAGGGCAGGATAAGATGGGCGGCTTTTTCTGCACCGGCAAAGGTAAAATGGGTATAATCAGCCGCTGCCAAAGCGGGTCTTTCCTTTTCAACCCAACGTTTCATACTGCCTGGACCGCCCATAGCCTCTGCCAGACTAAAAAAAGCAGCATTTCCTTGTTTTGCCGCTTTCTGCATACTGGCAGTCAGATAGGGTAGTCCCGGATTCGAATATTTCCCGCCAGCCGGTCCGTTACATTTATCCGGTGGCCCAATAATAAGGATGGGTACACCGGGGAATGCTTGTTGAAAATGCTGGATTAATTTTAATATTTTAATCTCAAAATATCGGTAATCCGTTTGAGTGGGTCCTAAAACATTCAATCCAAATTGAAAAACGATTAAATCGTATTTCAGCTTTTCCTGAAACCCTGCCAGCATATTCACTGGAATTTTGGTCAGTCGGGGTCCATCTAACCCTCGTAAACTAAAATTATCGAGTAATACACCCTCCTTGCTTTCCATACTCAGGCCGTACAAGGGAATTTCTGGTGGAATCTGCGCACTTATCCTGATTTGTTTGGTTGGATTTTCATACAATAAAAGATCATTAACGAGGAAAGTATCGCGCAAACCTACCTCTCCTGAAATACTATCTGTTGAAAAATTCACCTTAGCGTTTAGATTGCCATATCTGTTTTTGCCATAAAAAAGGCGTACCTGAGGGAAGGAATCAATGCGTGGTGAGGTGTTATTTGCCCGAAATAAGGCCCAGGGTGCCTCTTGTTTACTGGTAGCGTACCTATAACTGTAAAAACCATGTCCGGAAATGCCTGGATTCCTTTTGTAGGCAGCCGCTGGCTCGAGTGATTCCCAAAGCCAGTTGGACGAAAATTTATGCGTTATGGTTTTTCTGTATCCAGGCGCTCTGGAGAGAACAGGCATATAACCAACGCCTTTTCCTCCATGCCATTTTTGTAAACTATCCCTAATAGTTTGTGTAATCAGATCGGCTTCAATACCAGAATCTCCAAACCAGGCAATGCGAACTTGTTCTTCAGGTTGTCCTAATTTATCCAAGAAGGGTTGGAGTATTTCTTTTGGATCGTCAGAAGCAAATGAAAAAAGAGTGAACCAACTAAGAAGGCAGAATTGAATCATCAGGTTATGCTAATTAATTTGACAAAATTAATTAATTTTAGAATGGAAATCCTTTTCTCACATCGCATACCCAATTTAAAATGAAAAATCTGTTCAAATTCGCTTTTTGTTTGATTTTATATGCAAGCTGCTTCAGCCCAAATAGATCATTGGCACAAGATGTTTTTTATCTCACCGCCGATCGTCTTTTCGATGGGGAAAAAATGTGGACAGGAAAGGCTGTTCTTGTGAAGGGTAATAAAATAATGGCCATTGTAGAAAAATCAAGCCCTATTCCCTCAGGTGCAAAAGTGCTCGATTTTAAAAATGCAACCCTTTTGCCGGGGTTGATTGAAGGTCATGCGCACCTGTTTTTATATCCGTATAATATTACTGATTGGGATACCCAGGTGCTAAAAGAAACCGATGCATTGAGAACCATCCGGGCGTCGGTACATGCTAAAAATACACTTATGGCTGGCTTTACTTCTGTCCGGGACCTTGGTACAGAGGGTGCAGGTTACGCCGATGTTTCCCTCAAAAAAGCAATTCTCGATAAGATTATCGAGGGTCCCCGCATGTTGGTTGCAGGAAGAGCCATTGTCTCGACAGGATCTTACGGCCCAAAAGGATATGATAATGACCAAAAAATAATGCTGGGTGCTGAACCTGCCGACGGAAATGAGTTAGTTCGGGTGGTGCGTGATCAGATTTGGCAAGGGGCCGATTTTATTAAAATATATGCCGATTATCGCTGGGGACTCATGGGTGAAGACAGGCCAACTTTTACCCTCGATGAGCTAAAACTGATCAATGAGGTTACAACAAGCAGTGGGCGCGTCATGGTTTGTCATGCAAAATCGAAAGAAGCCATCCGTAGATCCGTTTTGGCCGGGGCGGTAACGATTGAACACGGTGATTTTCTCGATGAAGAAATTGGAAAGTTGATGAAGGAGCATCAGGTCATTTTTATGCCTACCATTGCAGCTGTAGATAAAATAACCCAATACAGGGGCTGGAAAAAAGGCATTGATCCCGATCCAGAAAATGTGGTGCGCAAGAAATTAAGTTTCAAAGCAGCCCTGGCCTCGGGTGTTACCATTGGCATGGGTGGCGATGTGGGCGTTTTTCCACACGGGGACAATGTCATGGAAATGGAATTAATGGCTGAATATGGTATGCCTAATCTTGATATTTTAAAGGCAGCTACTTCAGTAAATGCCCGTGCTATGAATTGGCAAGATAAACTGGGGCATATTAAAGAAGGATTTTTAGCTGATTTGGTGGTCGTAAAGGGAAATCCACTGGAAAATATTTCCCAGATTCGCGAGGTGAAATTTGTGATGAAAGACGGGGTCATTTATAAGTAAGAATAATATAGGTATTTAGTGACACGATTGAGAGGATTTGATTATTCTTGGCTCTCTTTGTTGTTAAGAAGCCAATGGAACACGTTCAAATGTCGAATACCGTTTCGGTCTTGGGTAAATCCATCGCTCGTGAGTAGATATTTAGGATAGTTGTCTTTTATTTTTTCTAAGGCACTAAATTCCCTTTCTATGGTTTTTTCATCGGTCATTTGCCACGCAACCTGGTAATATTCGATATCGCCTGTAGGGGTTTTGCATACAAAGTCAACTTCACTGTTCCTATCTGAGCCTGTCCATATTTTATTTCCTCGTCGTAAGAGTTCTAAGAAAACGACGTTTTCTAAAATATGTCCTCTTTCGGTTGTTCGTTCTTTGCCGACTAAAACGTTGAGTAATCCTACATCAACCAAATAGTATTTTTCTTGAGTAGCCAGTTGTTTTCTTCCTTTCAGATCAAAACGATTTACTTTATAAAAAACAAAACTTGTAACCAGGTATTCCAGGTATTTTTGTACCGTAGTGTTATGGATTTTTTGTCCATCTTTTTTTAAAGCTATGGCAATATTACCTGGAGAGAGCGAGCTACCAATGTTTGAGGCTAAAAATTTTATAATATTTTCAAAAGCACGTTTGTCATTTATTTGATGCCGTTGTGTTATGTCTTTTTCAATTATGGTGTTGTATATGGCTTCCAGGTATTCGACAATTTTGTCATAGCCAAGTTCCCGCAATGCTGTACCTTTTGGCAACGAGGTTTCATTTACAAAATCAAAAAAAAGTAGCTCGTAATTGAGATATTTATTAGTTATATCAATGTGTCGTGCTGTTAGATATTCGTTGAATGAAAACGGAAGAATGGAAAGCTCAATGTATCGTCCGCTCAACAAAGTTGCCAATTCTCCACTTAGTAAATGGGCGTTTGAACCTGTTATATAAACGTCTATATTATTTTTTACGAATAAACCATCCACTAAGCGTTCAAACTCTTTTACGTTTTGCACTTCATCTAAAAACACATAGCAAGGTTTCGACAGATCTATCTTCCCAATAATATGTGCATACAATCCGTCTAAATCATTTAGAAATCTGCGTAATTCAAACTCTTCAAAGTTTAAGGAAACCATCTGGTCTGGCTGAACACCTAATTTTTTCAACTCGGTACGATACAATTCCAGTAGCGTACTTTTGCCCGACCTACGTAAGCCTGTAACCACTTTTATGAGGTCTATGTCTTTGTAAGCCAGTAGTTTTTTTATGTATTGTTTTCTAAAGATCAAATTTGCCATAGAACAAATATAACCCATAAATCATTAAAACTTGTAAAAAATGCAAGTTTTAACGATTTATGGTTGACGGAACATGGTTTATACCGATATTAATACTGCACTTTGTCTACTCAGAAAATGAATATATTTTTTTCCTTTAATTTCACTATTTTTAGGTCAGTGGATACATAAATTTCAGAAAATCACCTGCCTTAATTATTGGAAATGCGAAAAATCATCTTTTTTTCCCTGATGGCCCTGCTCATCTCTAATTGTGCACCTACACAGAAAAAGGGCTACCAACTTTCCTCAAAAGATCTCTCTGCTGTGGAAAAAAAATTGGATCATGCCGGGTTTATTCAGGATTTTGATGCCAAGGCACTGGTTCGTGGGGAAAGGATTTATAACGCCAATTGCATTAACTGCCATGGAAATGAAGAAAATGAAGGCTCAATTCCCTCCGCTTTGAAATTCTGGTCTGATCCTTTTAAAATGGGTAGCGATGCGTTTGCCATGTATCAGACGATTACCAAAGGGTACGGCAATATGCCCGCTCAGTTAATGCTTTCCCCTCAGGAAAAATATGATGTGATTCATTACATACAAAGTGAATTTGTTACCAAAAATAAAGCCGTTACCCTGCCGAAAGTGACGCCTGATTATCTGGCTTCCCTTCCCAAAGGTAAATCAAGAGGTCCTGTTTCAAAGCCCTACCAGCCCTGGGCTGACATGGATTATGGAAATTTTCTGATGAATACTTATGAATTAGTGGATGAAAAAACAGGAATTCCCCGATTTCACTCTCCGGGACCTTCGCCTTATAAAGATGAAGATTATTCGAAAAATAATTTTGCATACAAGGGTATTGCCGTGCGATTGGACCAGGGACCTGGTGGTGTTTCAAAAGGTACGAACTGGATGGTTTTTGATCATGACCTTTTGAGAGTGGCAGGTGCTTACACAGGGAAGGGATTTATAGATTGGGATGCCATTTTGCTCAATGATAAACATGAAACCTATCCTCGGACCATTGGGAAATTACAGGTGGAAACCTCGGTCAGTCCCGGTTGGGCTAATCCAGAAACAGGAAAATTTGATGACCCTCGTTTTGTAGCCAGAGATGGAAGAGCCTTCGGTCCTTTGCCAAAGGATTGGGCAAATTACAAAGGCCTATATCATTACGAAGATCAAGTAATTATTTCTTATTCTGTTGGTAAATCAGATATTCTGGAGAAATTTGACTACGTTGATTCTTCCCATTTTTTAAGAACTTTACATATTTCTCCCTCCACATCTATCTTAAAAATGTATGTGGCAAACGTCCCTGCCAATGTGAGAATCATTGGGAAAGGAGCTAGTTTGGAAAAGGAAAATGGAAAGATATACGTGAAAATTTCCCCTGAAAAGACCGTAAATATCTCCTTGCTCATTGGTAGTCAATCCTCAACAACCGATGTAATAAATATCAGGGAACCAGAATCTTTATTAAAATACACCACAGGGAAGGGTCAACCGCATTTTCCCGAAAAATTGAAAACCTGGGTGCTTAAAGGAAAGGAAAATGGCGCTTTCGCAGTGGATGAATTGACGCCTCCATTTGAAAATCCCTGGAATTGTCGCATGAAATTGAGTGGCCTGGATTTTTATAACGATGCAAATCAAGCAGTGGCTTGTACTACCGACGGGGATGTCTGGCTTATCAAAGGTCTCCTTTACGCCGACGGGGAATTGACCTGGCAACGGATAGGTTCCGGGTTGTTTCAACCTTTAGGGATTAAAATAGTAAAGGAAAATATTTATGTCACCTGTAGGGATCAATTAGTGCTACTTCGCGATCTCAACGGGGATATGGAAACGGATTTTTATGAAAGTTTTAATCACGATCATCAGGTTACAGATCATTTTCATGAATTTGCCATGGGCTTGCAAACGGATAAAGAAGGGAATTTTTATTACGCAAAAAGTGGCAGACATGCTCGCGAAGCCCTCATTCCCCAACATGGTACTTTGTTGAAGGTAAGTGCAGATGGCTCCAAAACAGATATTATTGCTACTGGATTCAGAGCGGCGAATGGTGTTTGTATTAATCCTGACGGCAGCTTTATTGTAACAGACCAGCAGGGGTACTGGAATCCTATGAATAGGATAAATTGGGTGAAAGGGCAAGGGAATTTTTATGGAAATATGTGGGGATTTAATCCCCCAAAGGATTCGTCGAGAGCGGCTATGGAGCAGCCTTTGGTTTGGTTGGATATGAATTATGACCGTTCTCCTTCGGAAATGGTTTGGATAGAAAGTGAGAAATGGGGTGCCCTAAATGGCGGTCTGTTAAGTTTATCTTATGGCTTTGGCAAAATTCAACTGGTTTTACACGAGTCTGTAAATGGTATGGAACAAGGAGCCGTCATTGATCTTCCAGGTATTAAACTCCTGACGGGCGTTATGCGAGGACGATTCAATAATGAGGATGGTCAACTTTATGTTTGTGGAATGTCTGCCTGGGGTACCAATCAAATGATGCGAGGTGGCGGTTTTTATAGAATTCGGTTTACCGGAAAAACACTGTCTGTACCTACTAAGATGAATGTCCATGAAAAACATATTTCTCTTGATTTTGACGCTGCTTTAGATCCTGTTTCGGCAAGTGATTTATCAAATTATGATGTTCATACCTGGCAACTTTTAAGAAGTAAAAAATATGGTTCAGATCGGTTAAATCAAAAAACATTAAAAATTACAAAGGTTCAGGTGGAAGGTAAAAAGTTGATTTTACATATTGAAAACCTGGAGCCAGTGGACGTCATTACCATCGATTACAAAGTAAGAAATACGAAAGGGGAGCTATTGAATGGCTCTTTGCAGGGCACTATTCACGAACTTCGGCAATCATTGGGTTCTTAACTGGACAGGTCTGTACGTTAATAAAAAGAATGGATAAATAAAAATGTGTTATTTTAAAGGTAAATTATTGCGGCTATGTTTATGCGCTATGCTTATTTATCAGGATTTACGCTCTGTATGTTGCTCCTCTATTGGGGGTGCCGAAGTATTGAAAACAGGATGCCCGCTACGGTAGATTTTAATTATCATATCCGACCCATTTTAGTTCAAAAATGCTATTTATGTCATGGTCCTGATGCCAGTAGCCGTCAAGCAAATTTAAGATTAGATACCTATGAGGGTGCAACCGTCCTCCTAAAGTCAGGAAATAGAGCCATTGACCTGAAACATACAGAAAAAAGTATGGTGCTTTTCAGGATAAATCATACAGATCCTGATATGATTATGCCCACGCCTGATTCGAAATTGGTATTGACCGAAAAGGAAAAAGAATTATTAGAAAAATGGATTCAACAGGGTGCGGCGTGGAAACCTCATTGGGCCTTTATTTCTCCCGAAAAACAAAATACACCCGATAAAAATAAAAATCCCATAGATTATTTCATAGACAGGGAGATGAAAAATCAGGGGCTTACTCCAGTGGAGGAAGCATCAAAAAATAGTCTCATTCGCAGGGTATCTTTCCTTCTTACAGGATTACCGCCGTCACCTTCGGAAGTACAATCCTTTTTAAATGATTCATCTTCGGATGCCTATCCTAAAATGGTGGATAAATACCTGAACTCGCCTCATTTTGGGGAACGTTGGGCACGACATTGGATGGATCTGGTTCGTTTTGCCGAAACAAAAGGGCATGAGTTTGATTATGCCATTCCTGGCGCATGGAGATATCGCGATTACCTGATTCGCGCATTTAATGGAGATGTTCCTTATAATCAGCTCGTTAAAGAACATCTGGCAGGAGATCTTTTGCCACAACCAAGGATTAATAAGGTAGAAAAAATCAATGAATCCCAATTGGGAACCTTATTTTTTGCCTTTCCGGAAGGGACGCATAGCCCTGTTGATATCCGTAAAGACGAGGCAGACAGAATCGATAATCTGATCGATGTCACAGGAAAAACATTCTTGGGTTTAACGGTTTCATGCGCAAAATGCCATGATCATAAATTTGACCCCATTTCCACTAAAGATTATTATGCCCTTTATGGTGTTATGGAAGGAACCAGGTTCTCTCCGGCTTCACCTCATATTTATGAAACCAAAAAAAGATTTGAGACCTTAAAGGGGGTGCAGGATTCGATAAAGGATTTGGTTCTTTTGAACTGGATGGATCAATTTTCCAAAAATAAGGTGATGTCCAATACCGATTCTGTCCTTGGAAATTTCACAGGTTCAGATTTGAATCGTTGGAAATCTGATGGTCTTGCTTTCACCGATGAAACCACGCTGGGAGACCCCATTTTTAATAAAAAAGCAAACCTGGTCGGATTTGAAGGGGGAAGGGCATCCAGTAAAAGATTGGCAAAGGGTGTTTTTGGTGCATTGAGGTCACCTGATTTCATTATCGACAAAAATAATATTGGCGTTTATGCTTCAGGAAGTAAAGGGACCATTCGTATTATTATTGACAATTTTCAATTGATAAGTTATCCTATCTACGGGGGCTTGACTAAACATGTGGATAATGAAAAAATGGATAAATACTTATTTGATGTAAGCCAGTGGAAAGGACATAAAGCCTATGTAGAGATACTTCCGGGGATATATGATAATCATTTATTTAAAATGCCGAAAGATGCCTTTGTAGAGGTAAAATATGTTATTTCTTTTAATGACAAATGGTTTGAACCGCCGCTTATTTCAGCAAAATGGAACCCACAGAAATCTCTGGATAGCAAAAAAATAAAAGTGTATCTGGAAAAAAAGGAGAGATATCAATCTAACTTCCCCGATTCCACCGAATTCATTAGCAGTATTACCGATGGATTTGGGAAAAATAGTCCCGTTTTTATTCGGGGAAATCATAATGAGTTATCAAAAGAAAAGGTTCCCCGTTCCTTTTTGTCCGCTTTATCAACAGGTAAATTTAATTTGAATGTTTCTGGAAGTGGTCGATTAGCTCTGGCAGAGGCGATTACCAATAAGGATAATCCATTGACTTACCGGGTTTTTGTAAACAGGGTTTGGCATCATTTATTTGGAAAAGGAATCGTCGAAACCGTTGATAATTTCGGCTTGCAAGGGAAATTACCTACTCATCCGGAATTGCTTGATTATCTGGCTCTTTCTTTTGTGAAAGAGGGATATTCTATGAAAAAATTGATACGACAAATAGTTCTTTCCGAGACATTCAAAAGAACCACGAAAGGGATGGAATCTTCGGTAAAAAAAGATCCGTTAAATCATTATTTATCCTTTTATCCCCTTCGAAGATTGGAAGCGGAGTCGCTGCGAGATGCCATCTTGTCGGTTTCAGGTAATTTAGATTCGACCTTATTTGGCAAATCTGTTCCTGTACATATTACTTCGTTCATGAATGGTAGAGGAAAACCTGGCAGATCAGGACCTATGGACGGGGAGGGCAGGCGCAGTATATATGTGGAAATGAGAAGGAATTTCCTGGATCCATTTATGTCCGCTTTCGACAGGCCCATTCCTTTTACAACTTTTGGTAAACGAACGGTTACCAATGTTCCAGCACAGGCGCTTATTTTAATGAACGATCCTTTTATACATAATCAGGCGGCCGTTATGGTAAAAAAGATGAATGAATCGGGTATTTCAGGATTTACAGCTCGAATTCAATGGATTTACCAACGGGCTTTTTCGAGGAATCCTAGTGAAGAAGAAATAATAAGTGCCCGCTCGTTTTATGAATCTTTAAAAAAGAAACATCAGGGAAAGGATAAAAAACTGCTGGATGAAATGATTTGGAAAGATTTTATTCATACCCATTTTAATTTAAAAGAATTTATTTATCTCATTTGATATGTCCCATAGCCATCGACCTTTTTACAGGCCTGTTTCCAGAAGGGAAATGCTGCAAATTTGCAAATGCGGATTTGGTTCCATCGCTTTATCCAGCCTTTTCGGCTCCTATCTTTCTTCCTGCACAACCTCGGGAAATGATAAGAATGCCGCCGGTGGATATGGCGCTTTGCAGGCTATTCCCCCTCATTTTTTGCCAAAAGCAAAGCATATCATTTTCCTTTATATGGATGGCGGTGTCTCTCAGGTCGATTCTTTTGACCCCAAACCAAGGTTGGATAAGGAAAATGGAGAGGATCCGTTTCGTAAATTTAAGGTAGATAATACGCAGTTCGGTGAGGTAGGTAAAATATTGAAAAGTCCCTGGAATTTTAAACAATATGGTCAATCTGGTATCCCTGTAAGTGACTTGTTTCCACATATTGCAACCTGTGTGGACGATCTGGCAGTGGTAAGGTCTATGGTTTCAAATTTCCCGGAACACACCAATGCCAATTATTTTCTTCATACCGGAAGTGGATTGCAAGGTAGGCCAAGCATGGGCGCCTGGATAAATTATGGGTTGGGAAGTGAAAATAGTAATCTGCCAGGTTATGTGGTCCTGGACGGTGGATTGATTCCGCCGGGTGGTTTGGATAATTTTAAAAATGGCTTTTTGCCTGCCACTTTTCAAGCCTCTTTGTTAAAAGCGGGAGTGCAGCCTATGGCTAATATTAATCCTTTGGATTCCATTTCAGGGCTTCAGGAAGAGAAATTGTCTTTTCTAAATGAAAGGGATCAAGTATTAATGGCTGGTCAGGAGGCGGACGACATTGAAGCGGCTATTAAAAATTATGAGCTCGCCTATAAGATGCAATCATCGGTTCCTGAACTGACAGAATTTACATCGGAATCGGCGGCCACAAAAGAATTGTATGGCTTGAATTCTCCAGATCCAAATACCAGAAATTATGGGGCGCAATGTTTATTAGCCAGACGTTTGGTGGAAAGAGGGGTTCGTTTTATAGAGCTTACCTGTCCCTCCATTGGTGGACTCGATCGCTGGGATCAGCATGCTAATTTAAAAATGGGCCATGAGCTTAATGCCCATGCAGTGGATCAACCCATTGCAGGTCTTCTTAAAGATTTAAAAGTGAGAGGTTTACTGGACGAAACGCTGGTGGTTTGGACAGGGGAATTTGGTAGAACTCCTTTTGCACAAGGAAATGATGGCAGAGATCATAATCCTTCCGCTTTTAGTATGTGGATGGCAGGCGGTGGGGTCAAAGGCGGTACTATTTTCGGTAAAACAGATGAATATGGCTATCGGGTGGTTGAAAATCCGGTAACTATTCATGATCTTCATGCTACAATGTTGCATCTACTCGGGATGGATCATAAGCAATTAACCTTTGGTTTTGGTGGTAGGGACTTTAGGTTAACAGATGTGCACGGAA
Source organism: Saprospiraceae bacterium (assembly GCA_030728245.1). Classification (GTDB taxonomy): domain Bacteria; phylum Bacteroidota; class Bacteroidia; order Chitinophagales; family Saprospiraceae; genus BJGN01. Next base: position 16,302 of record JANQZX010000078.1, read on the forward strand.
ATATTGTAACTGATATATTAGCTTGATTCATTTTTTAAAATAGATTAGATGGCAGTGTTGGAATTACTTGGAAAATCTCACCTTTTATGGGTTCATCTTCCCATAGGGTTTATTTTTCTTGCCCTGGTTCTGACCCTGCTTAAATGGAAAAATCCTAATGCTCCCTATCTTATCCTGTTGCCTTTAATCTGGCGTTTAGCAACTTTAGCCGCTATTTTTTCAGTGTTTTCAGGTCTATTACTAAGTGAAAATCAAGAGGGGACAAATCTATTTTTCCATCAATATGCCGGTATATTCCTGACTATGGGTCTTATCACTTATTTGATATTTAATAAAAATTTTATCCTTGTTTTTATTGGTATTTTATTTGTCATAACCATTCATCTGGGCGCTTCCCTCACTCACGGGGAAGACTATCTTTTTACAGAAAAGAGGAAAGTTATTACCCAATTAAATGAGGTTGAATTATATGAGGATGCCATTGTTCCTATTTTTAAAGCAAAATGTTTCAGTTGCCATAAGCCGGGTAAAAGTAAAGGCGATTTAGATTTGACAAATTATGAAAAAATGGGAGATAAGGAGGAATTGGTTAGGAGGACTCATCTACCTAAAAGCCATAAGGAGTTTATGCCTTCGAATGGTAAAGCCCCGCTTTCAAAGGAACAGTTGGCTATTCTTTCCTATTGGGTAGAAATAGGAGCCCCGAAAACGAAACGATTGGCGCAGCTCCAGTTAGATGCAAAAAGGAAATCTATGTTTGAATCCTTTTTTAAATTGAATGAAAATCCCTTGCTTTCTTTGAATGTTAAGCCTGCCAAATACGATCATTTAGCAAAAAATGGATTCCTAATTCAGCCGATTTATCGACAAAGTGCCTTGCTTGAAGTAAAATATACAGGAAAAGGTAAACCTGATCTAAAGCTTCTGCAAGAAATAAAAAAACAGGTGGTTTGGCTCGATTTGTCCAATACCGGGTTACGCAATGAAGATTTAAAAATAGTGGGGCAATTAGAAAATTTATTTAAATTGAACTTAAGTAAAAATGATATTTCTAATCAGGGAATTTGGGCTTTAGGGGGATTAAAAAATCTGACCGAAATTAATCTTTATGAAACTCAGGTCAATGTTGCTGCCCTTAATCATTTAATGAAGTTGCCAAAAATACAGAGGATTTATGTTTGGGAAACAAAGTTACCGCCTAGTTATTTAGATTCAATAGCCAAAATTAATCCGACTATTTCGTTGATTTATGAAAGATAACTCCATTCAATTGACTTAATAACTTTATCTTTATAAAAAATGATAGATGGAATTAAAGATTTACTATGCAAGTAACGGAGAAACTGTAGGACCTTTTAATTTAATTGAGTTTCAACATCTTAATTTATCCGATGATACTTACGTTTGGTTTCAGGGAATGCCCCAATGGGAAATGTTGAAAAATGTAGCAGATTTAGCAGTTTCCAACATTTCAAATGTAGCTAATCCATTAAATAAGAAGTTATTAACAGAACTTCAGCGCAGGCTTAAAATAGGAAACAGAAGGGGTGTACATTTAAATGCCATACCCCAAAAATCGAGGTATAAATTTGACTTGCACAGACTTTCTTATATTGATAAAAATTTGCCAGATAAATTTATTCAATCTTTACTCACGGAATTACCTTTAAAATTCAAGATTAGCTGGAAAAATAATGTGTCTGATTTAAATACCTTATTTGAGGAGGACAAGAATCAACTGGCCAAAATATCCAAATCGCTGGAAATTTTAATTAATCAAACGGAAACTATTGAGTTGGAAAAAGGGATAAATACCTTTGGTTTTGGTTATCCCATATTAGTTCGCAGAGATAGAATAGATAAAAAATTAACGGTTGCTCCTGTTTTAATCTGGGCTCTAAAAATTAGAGAAACGAAAGAATTTAATACCTGGGAAATATATAGAAACGAAGATGATCCTATTTATTTAAATGAAGTATTGATTAATCATTTATTAAATGATGCAAATGTTACCATAGAACAAATTTCTAATGAAATACTGGATGACGGACTCATTTCAAAGGCAGAGTTAATTGATATTTGTTTAAACCTCGTCAAGGCTATTAATACCCAGGTTCCGGATCATTTATATGATACTTTTCAACAAGAAGTAAATAGCATTTCTCCTATCAAAGAGAAAGAATACTATGAAAAGTTAACGGAAAATTCAGCGGAGGGATTTATAGATTTTTGTGGTCTTTTCTCTATTTTCGAAGTGCAAAAGCAAAATATAATCCATGACTATAATGGGTTGTTGGCGTTGGAGCATTTAAATTTACTGCCCGAAAGTCCAATTAATCACTCATTTCAGTCCATTTCAAGTATCGAAACTGACCCTTCCCAACAGCGCATTTTACATGCCCTTGAGGATGGTGGAAAAATATTGATTCAGGGTCCACCAGGAACCGGAAAAAGTCAAACCTTGACTGCCATTCTCATTAATGCCCTGGAGAATCATAAAAAGACAATCGTTGTTTGTGAGAAACGAACTGCTTTGGAAGTATTAGAAAATGCACTCCTGAACTATGGTTTAGATCATCATTTTATTCTCATAAAGGATATTGTTAAAGATAGGAAAAGAGTAGTTGATTCTGTAAGGGGTAGATTAGATACTATTGATTTCAGAAAACAATCGTTTAATTTTTCTAATGAGGCTTTGGATAAAGTGATTAATAAAGCTAATGGATTTATACATGACATTAATAAAAAGCACAGGAAGCTGGGTGACAAGTATGTAGCTAATAAAAACTGGACTGACCTTGTTGGGGAGTTATTACTTGAACTTAACCATGTAAAACCTTATGTTCAGCTCGACTATGATGTAAAAAATTTCCTTTTTACTACGGAGGAATTTGATGAAATAATTCAATTGATAGATAGGGCTATTTTACTTTATAAGGAATTTAAACCCTTTGAAGAATTGAGGGTCATTTATATTGAAAAATATAAAGTGGATAATCCATATCATTTAAATAATCAGATTAAAGAGGCTATTAATCTATATAAAAGGAGTTTACAACAAATCAAGGAGTCTGAACGACAGTATAAAAACGATTTTATTGAATTCAGAAATAATGAATATCAGGCAGAGTTAAAAATTTGTAGAAGTTACTTGGATCAGTTATCTGCGGTGGTTGATAAATATAAAAATGAACCTCTTTTTTATGATGAGGTAAAGACAAAACGTTTTGGCTTCAGGTTAGGTGCTATTTTCTCGGGTATAAAAAGACAGTTAATTAAAGATCAGGCCACTGTGAATGATCTTTTTCAAAATTTAGCTATCTTTTTAAGTCAGGCAAAAGATTTAGAAACCATTCTTATGGGTGATACTATGCTTCATAATGTGTCGGCCATTAAGCCATTGGAGAAATATTTCCAGAAGCCCCCCGTCTTATCGAATGATCATATAGCATCAGAATACGCAGCTATCAATTTATTGTTTTATCAGCAACCTGAGCATCAAAATGATCATTTAAGTCAATTAAAAAATCAGGTACAGACCCTTTATACTCTTTTTAACGAAGATAAATGGATTAATTTCCCTGTTCAAAATCATACTTATACAGATTTAATTCATGGTATCGAACAGGTTATTCAGATAACAGAGGAATTTCTACATAAAGAAGAAGATCCATTTTTACACCAGTTCAATTGGTATCAATTTTATTTGAAACAACCCCTTAAATATAAGCAATTATTAGATGAACTGATGAATAGGGAGGATTGGAGAAAAACGTTTCTGGTTTTTTACTTTAATGCCTTATTGAATCAGGTAGCCAATGAGGACTTACCATCCAATGATTTAGATCTTAATGAATTATCTGTAACGCTGGATGGAATGGATACTGCCCAACTCGGATATATTAAAGATTATTGGCATTCGAAAATGATTGAATTTTCCAATTTATTTGAGCGGAGTAATCCAACGCTTTCCATAGAAAATTTGTATAATAAGAGAAGCAGTATAAGATACAAACGGTTAACGCTTAGGCAAATAGTACAATTTGACTTGGACCTTTTCACTAACTATTTTCCTATTATCCTCACAACACCAGATGTTTGCAGTAATTTATTCAAAGGCAAGAATAATTATTTTGATGTGGTTATGTTTGATGAGGCCAGTCAATTAAGACTAGAAGATAATTTGCCAGCCATTTTAAAGGGAAAGCAAATTATCATTTCAGGGGACGAAAATCAAATGCCTCCCTCGAACTATTTTAGTAAGGTTTTTGATGGCGCAGTGGAAGATGAGGACGAATTGGAGGAAGAAGAGGACGTTATAAAGTTAGATAAGGATAATATTTTACTTTCTTGCGAGTCCTTACTTGATTTTGGAACAGAATTGAATTTTGAAAAATGTCATCTTGATTTTCATTATCGTTCAAAGCATCCATTTTTAATTGATTTTTCAAATTTTGCCTTTTATAATCAAAGATTGCAACCGCTGCCTAATCCTTTTGATTATAATCCTATTCAACTTTTTCAGGTAAATGGCCTGTACAAAGATTACGTTAATCAGGATGAGGCGGATATGATATTAGATATTTTAGAGAAGCACATTCAAAAATTTCCTAATGGAAAATACCCATCGGTGGGCATCGCAACGTTTAATATATCGCAAAGGAATCTTATAAAAAGTAAGATTATCGATAGAAGGAAGCTTGCAAAATATAATGATTTCAATGAAAAGATGCAAGCTTTGGAAGGGGAGGGGCTTTTTCTGAAAAACCTTGAGAATATTCAGGGAGACGAGAGGGATATTATCATTTTATCCACCACTTTTGGTAAAACAAAGGAGGGGAAATTTTATAATCGTTTCGGACCTATTAATTTAACAAAGGGCTTTAAACTGTTAAATGTTATTGTCACACGGGCGAAGTATAAGGTGTTTGTTTGTACTTCTGTTCCTGAAGAAATTTATTTAAATTATAAGGAACATTTGGAAAAGGAGGCAGCTAATAACAGAGGGGCTGTATTTTTTGCTTATCTGGCTTATTGTAAAGCGGTTAGTGAAGAAAATAATGTAGAAAGAATGGCGGTTTTAAATGCGCTGAGTAAAAATAGTTCTGCGGAAAAGAATAATATGCTGCAAAATAAAAGCAGCGGGTTTGCATTTGGAAAAGTGGTCTATGATGTTTTGGTTCAGGCATTTGGGGAAGATAAAGTAGCAGCGCCTTTCCAATTTGCAGGTTTTAATATTGATATTTTATTTGATCCAAAGGTAAAAGGTGCACCCAAACTGGCCATTGAATGTGATGGGTCTAAAAAACATGATCAAAGGGAAGCCTATTTACATGATCTTCACAGAAAGAAAATTTTGGAAAAAGGTGGCTTTGTATTTCTAAGAATATGGAGTGTTAATTGGTGGCGAAACCCTGAAAGAGAAAAAGCTAAACTCATTGCCTATATCAACGAAATAGCTCAGCAAAGATTACCCGAGGGCGATCAGTTATTTGAACATAGTTTTGTGAGAGCTAAAATTTCCAATACTATGGTGGAAGTGGAAGTACCTGTTTTAACCAAAGTGGTCAAATTAAACAGTGTGGTTCGGGTGAAATATATGGAACTGAGTAAAGTTATAACGGTTCAAATTGTTAATTATGTGGTTAAAAACGAATTGAAGGAAGGAGTTCAAAAAATCAGCATAGAATCACCTCTGGCCATTTCCCTTTTAGGAAACAGGGAGGGAGATTTGGTGAAAATTGGGAATCTCGACAATTTCGTTGAAATCATAAAGATTGATTAAGGGAGTTTAGCCAGTAGAAAATACCTTGTTGTTAGGTAATTATCAATCAAGTGCTAAAACCGCCATGGCGGCATTATGTCCGGGTATGCCACTGACACCGCCGCCACGTTTTGCACCGGCACCGCAGATGAAAATTCTTGGATTATCGGTTTCAACACCCCAGCCTGGCTTTTCATTTTCCTCCCGGAACGGAAAAGATAAATCCTTGTGGAAAATATTTCCCCGGGGTAAACCGATCTCCGCCTCAATATCCAGTGGAGATTTTACTTCAATACATTTTTTACCATCTGGCGTTTCAGCCAAAACAGATTCAATAGGATCTTTTAAATATTGATTCAAGGATTGAATGGCAGCATCTTTTGCTGCTTTCCTTTGCTGGTCATGGTTTCCATCAAATAAAAAAGCAGGGGTGTGAATGCCAAAAAGGGTCATAGTATGATATCCTTCCTGTTGTAGTGAAGGACTTAAAATGGTAGGGTCAGTTAAGGTATGACAATAAATTTCAAGAGGTAGGGTAGAGGGTAACTGGCCATTTTTAGCCTCTTGATAGGCTAGTTCCAGTTGGGAAAAAGATTCGTTAATATGTAGTGTACCAGCAAAAGCATCCTTCGGATTAACCCCAGATTTAAATTCAGGAAGTCGTTTAACCAGCATGTTTATCTTCATTTGTGCGCCTTCCAGACTGGCTGGCGGATCAATTCCCCTCAACTTTGCCAAAACCTGTGGGGCTGCATTGGAAAGCAAATAGGCACTATGAATCATTTCTTCATTTTCCAGGGTGACAGTAACTTTGTCGTTATCACTTTCTACTTTTTTTACCGGAGCTTGGCAACGAATTTCAACACCTGCTTCCAAAGCTACCCTATGAAGTTCAGTGACCAGAGCGCCCATACCACCCTCAGGAACCTTCCATTCGCCGGTACCATTTCCAATCAAATGGTATAGAAAACAAATATTTGCCTGCATAGAAAAAGCAGAAACGAAGGTACCAATCAGGGCATCAGTAAGAATGACACCCTTTACAAAATCATTTTTAAATCGCTCCGAAATTACTTTCCCGATAGGTTCTTCCATTAAGTACTGCCAAGTAGGGTCAAGATTAATATGCTTTTTTAATTCCTGCCTCGTTGGAAGAGGTTCAAGAAAAGTAGGGGCTATTTTCTGAGCAAAAAGGGCTATTTCATCATAAAAAGTTTGCCATGCAGTCATATCTTCCTTACCATTGGAGAGCGACTCAAAGGAGGCAATGGTTTCTTCGTTCCAGGCTCTGGCAACCATCAGACCGGTTGGATCTCCATTTTCAGAAAGAGGCGTATAGCTCATCACTTCCCTTTGAAGGGTTTTGAACTTCAATCCCAGATCCTGAACAATTTTGTCAGGTAAAAGCGAAACCAGATAAGAATATCTGGATAAACGAGCGTCAAAATCAGGAAATGCACGAATACTGGTAGTGGCACCACCCAACGATTCATTTGCTTCCAGCAATAAAACCGATTTTCCCGCTTTTGCCAGATACGTTGCGGCAACCAAACCGTTATGTCCACCGCCGACAATGATAACATCATACATAGAATTGCTCATTCCCCTTTTTAGGGGTTGAATATAAGCATAGTTTAAGATTGTTTATTAAATATATCGTCGTGTAATGTATTATTATTTGACGGTTTGAATTGGGGCTAATGCCATTTGTCCCGCGTGATATATTTGTTATTCAAACAATGAATCCCATTTTCCATTTTAGAGATTATCGCCTTGAAAATGAATTAATTAACAGATGCCGTAGGGGCGAATTGCATTCGCCCTTTTTTTCGAAGAATCCCTATTTCCATCATCGGGTGAATATCCTGTATAATAAATGTGTTAATGATTTGTGCCGTGAATTGGTAAATTTTCCTGTATAAAGAAAGGGCGAATTCAATTCGCCCCTACGTGATATTGGTTTTCAAACAATGAATGTTCATTGTTTATAGAATGTGTCATTCTCCCATTTTTCAGGATTGTTTTTGATATAATTCGAAATTTGTTGATAGGATAGTTCATCACGAATAATGTGTTCGTAATAATTGCGTTGCCAAACTGGACATCCAATATTCAATATATTCAATTGTTTGGTTACCGTTGATTTATATCCCCGCACAATGGCACCAATATTATTTGATGGTCCATGCAGGGGCGAACTGTATTCGCCCATTTTTTTCGAAAAATCCCCGATTTGGTCATCGGATGAATCACCTATTGCGTGATTTGATGAATGGTTTGTTCCAATATCAGCCAAATTGTCTATATAATTTAATGGCGAATGTAATTCGCTCCTGTCCAAAATTTGAATAATACAGTGAATATGATTTGGCATTACTACAAATTCACCCAATGCTACATTGTTGCGTATTTCGGGAGTTTTTACCCATTCTTTATATGCGATTTGTCCGAATTTATTTAATATCATTTGGGCAGGGGTGAACCCCATTCCTACATCAATTTCCCCAAACAAACATGCTTTATATTGGCAACAAATAGTTATAAAAAATAATCCAGCCTGCGAATAATCATATCCTTTTAATCGGATTGAGCGACGATGGTGAATATTGGGGTTATATTTTAGGTTATCATCCATTTTTTGGTTTTTTATTGGTCAATTCTAAACCGTCTCGATATCATTAGGTCGTATCTAATACGTCCTGAATTATATTCGGGGCAATAGATTGTAAGAAATGGCTTATTTATCTTTTGCTTCCTCTTACGATCCTCAAATTTACCTATTATTCTCGCACCATTTTAAAACTGGTTTTATAGGACTATTTTATTTCTCCTTGAATTCCAATTCGCTATCGAAGTCAATTCTTATATTTTTGAAACCTTTATTTATTCAAAGATATTGATTATTTTAGGGTTACTATTTCTCAACACCTAAACTTGACCCATGAGTACCAGAAAAAATGATATTTCAAGAA
>JANQZX010000079.1 GCA_030728245.1 Saprospiraceae bacterium
AGGGCATTCATGCTGATATACTGTAAAAGGGAAAAAGATGCATTCCATTTTATAGTTCTAACCAGCCATTCAAAAAATACCAGCAACAATAAAGTATAGCCACCACTTACAAGAACAAAAGTAGAGGTGCTAATCCGTTTAATGATTGGGGTAAAGGAATCACCCAAATATCCAACCAAAAGCAAAAGTCCACCCGAAAGAATTAAGGGTAAATGATTTTTAAGGATGGAACCCTTCGGTAAGTTTTGAAGTAACCAAATACCTGCCATCATTCCCCAAATCGTATGAGCCGCAGTTGGAATTGCGTTGAACGAAACCCAGCTGCCTCTTATATCTGCTCCCCCATATTGTAAGTCTAACCAGGTGCCAAAATTTTTACTCGGTGAAAAGGGTTCATTAAAGCCTTCTATTTGCCAATTTCTATACAAAATTTCTGTTAAGACGAGTAGTAGTATGGAAATAACGAGTTGTATATTTCGGTTAAAATCCTTTAATAAAAAGGCAATTAAATAGGTTAAGGATAATTGGGTAAGTACATTTTGAAACTTAAAGACTATTTTTCCCGGCCCAATACAATATAGCGCCCAACCTAAAAATAATAACCAAAAACTGCGCTGAAGAGCATGCTTCCATATTTCTTTGTCAGTTTCTCCTTTCGCTTTTCTGTTTTTCACGGCAAATGGAATGGAAACACCTACCATAAACATGAAAAATGGTTGAATTAAATCCCAAAAATAAAGCCCGTGCCAGGGATGATGATGAAATTGATGGCTAAATGAAGCCAACCAGGGTATTGGATTTTTTTCATCGATGAGGGAATCAAATATTCCTGTAAATTCTGCTATCAATAAAAACATGATAAATCCCCTAAATACATCCAGGGAAAGATAACGGTCTATGGTTTTATTTGTCATTTTAGGTGTTTTATGTGTGCTTCCTACCTAAATTTAAATAATTTTAATGATTCATTTATAAAAAGACTACAACTTATGAAAATTGATATTTCTTCCTTACCTACAAAGGAAATTATTAAGGGCTTTCACGGTCGTTTCGTTCATACTGAAAACTTGACCATTGGATTTTGGGAAATTGAGCAGGACGCAATACTACCCACGCACGCCCACATTCATGAACAAACGACACAGGTTTTAGAAGGTGAATTTGAGTTAGTCATAGGCGAGGAAACGTTTCACTGCCTCCCAGGGAGTATTTGTGTCATTCCCTCTAATATTCCACATGGAGGAAGAGCTTTGACGAATTGTAAAATAATGGATACTTTTTCACCGGTCAGGGAAGATTATAAATAGTGTTTGTATTTTCAATTTATTTAGTATCTTTGTGATATTAAAATGATATCAAAATGGAAAAAGAGCTGACTTTAGCAAACAATGGTTTTTTACATTTATTTCTGGGGATTGGAATGATTTTATCTCCCATTATTATGGTTTTTACGGGGGAAATACACGTGTTGTTTTTATTGCCTATAGTGGGTATAATATGGCTAATAGGCTTATTTACTATTGAACCTAATCAAAGTAGAGTGCTTATATTTTTTGGGAAATATGTCGGAACTGCTAAAGGGAATGGTTTTTTCTGGATTAATCCCTTCTACGGCAAGGAAAAAGTATCTCTTCGTATCAGAAATCTGGAATCGGAGGTGATAAAGGTTAATGACCAACAGGGTAATCCCATTTTAATCAGTGCTATCGTGGTTTGGAAAGTGATTGACACTTATAAAGCTGTTTTTGATTTGGAAACTTTAAAGGATATTAATCCATCAACAGGGATCGGAAAAAATAACCCTGAAGAATCTTATAAAAGATTTATTAAAATTCAAACGGAATCTGCCCTAAGAAAATTAGCTCATACTTATCCTTATGATAATATTGATGAGTCTGAACCTGATGTTATTTGTTTGCGATCAGGCATTGACGAAATTAATCATACACTGGCAACAGAAATAGCTGAAAGGTTAATTTTAGTAGGTATTGAAGTCATCGAAGCGAGAATTTCTAATCTTTCTTATGCACCTGAAATTGCCAGTGCCATGCTGAGGAGACAACAAGCCACTGCCGTCATTGCGGCAAGACAAAAAATTGTTGAGGGTGCTGTAGGGATGGTTAAACTAGCCTTGGAATCTCTTAAAGAAAAGGAAATTATAGAACTCGATGATGATAAAAAGGCATCCATGGTAAGTAATTTATTGGTTGTATTATGTGCAGACGATTCAGTTAAACCAGTCATAAATACAGGCACTCTTCATTAAAATGGCAACAAAAAAAGCATTTGTCCTTAGAATTGATCCGGCTATTTCCGAAGCATTGGAAAAATGGGCGGAAGATGAATTCAGAAGTACCAATGGTCAATTGGAATACATCATTTCAAATGCGCTTAAAAAGGCAGGCAGATATCCCAAAAAATTAAAAAATTCAGAGGATAATCAACAAATTAATTAATTGATATTATTGGTAAACTGTCCTTGACTTCTCATCCTTTTATAGTTACATTGCTGAAAATATAGCAATGAAAAATGTAAAGGAAGTAAAAGAAAAGGTCACTGAGCTAAGCCAGGTTTGTGAAAGCACGGTAGAATATACTTATGATGATTATTACGATTGGCTATTCACCGAAAGGGTAGAACTTATTTTTGGTAAGGTTTTACCTATGGCTGCGCCAAATAGGATTCATCAAATAATTGCGAAAAATCTTTATTACGTTTTTACCGTCTTTTTTCGAGATAAACAATGTGAATTTTATCCCGCTCCCTTTGATGTCAGATTACCCGTTGGCATCAAGAAAGGGAAATATACTACGGTAGTTCAACCTGATTTATCTGTTTTTTGCGACCAGGATAAATTAGATCAGAAGGGAGCAAAAGGGGCGCCAGATTTGGTCGTGGAAATTCTATCTCCAGGTAATAGCCGACGAGATATGAAAGATAAATTTGAGGTGTATGAATTGGCAGGGGTGAGAGAATATTGGATTTTTCATCCCATTGATTCCTTTGTTTTACCCTATTTACTAAATGAAGAAGGCAAATTTATAGGTTTTCCAGCTGTTCATTCCCCTGATATCCTGTATTCCCGTATTTTTCCTGAGTTAAGTTTTTCATTGGAGGGAATTTTTCCGACATAAAGACTAAATTACACTCATGTTTGAGTCAACCTTAAGTAATGAAAAGAAGGCAATAAATACGATTGTATTTAGTATTGTTGGGAATTGTTTTTTAGCGCTGGTTAAAGGCTTCGCTGGATTTTTTGGAAATTCTTATGCGCTTATTGCCGATGCTATTGAGTCAACCACAGATATATTTTCCTCTATATTGGTGTTATTTGGATTGAAATATGCCAATAAACCTGCAGACAAGAATCATCCCTACGGTCATGGAAAAATTGAACCTTTAATTACCTTTTTATTGGTGGGCTTTTTAGTAATCTCCGCCACTTTCATTGCATACGAAAGCATCCAAAATATAAAAAACCCTCATGATTTACCTGAAAAATGGACGTTAATTGTTTTGGCATTAATTATTGTCTGGAAGGAATTGTCCTTTAGAATTGTCATCCAGAAAAGTGAAGAAACTAATAGTTCTTCTTTAAAGGCCGATGCGTGGCATCATAGGAGTGATGCCATTACCTCTATTGCAGCATTTATTGGTATTACAATGGCTTTAATGTTAGGAAAAGGTTATGAATCGGCAGATGATTGGGCCGCATTGTTTGCCTCAGGATTTATCTTTTACAATAGTTACCTGATTTTCAGACCTGCTTTGGGTGAAATAATGGATGAGCATTTTTATGATGATCTTGTGGAGGATATTCGAAGGATATCTTTGACGGTGGATGGCATCATTGCTACCGAAAAATGTTTTATTCGAAAAGTAGGAATGATTTATCATGTCGATTTACACGCCAAGGTCAATGGTTCTATTTCTGTAACAGATGGGCATAATTTAGCGCATCAACTAAAAGATACCTTGAGGGCTGAAATACCGCAACTTGGTCATGTACTCATACATATTGAACCCCATTGACTATGAGAAATGTAAGAGCATCCCAATTTTTTATTATGTTTTGGTTAATAAATCAAATAAATATTACAATTATTTGATAGGTTGATATCTTTATTTTATTTTAAAGATACACCCACAAAATGAAACATTTAGGCATCAATTCTTTAGCCATTATTACTTTTTGCTCTTTAATTACACTGCCACTTTCAGCTCAAATTAAATTAATCGGAAGTAATTATCTGGAAAATTTCAATACGCTGGTAAAAACAGGTAATAGTAATATTCTTCCCACTGGCTGGTTGCTCGAAGAGTCCGGAACGAATGCCAATGGTTTATATACAGCGTCTAACGGAACAGCAAATTCAGGAGATACCTACAGTTTTGGTGTGATAGATGAAGAGGATCGCTCCCTGGGTTGCCTTCAATCTGGTTCCTTAATTTCTACTCTTGGCGTTGGTTTTACTAATGCTACATCTTCTTCTTTTTCAGGATTAAAAGTAACTTATACGGGAGAACAATGGCGGCTTGGTGCATTAAATAGAATAGATAGATTGGATTTTCAGATTAGTTTCGATGCCACTAATTTATCAAATGGAACCTGGAAGGATATAGATTCTCTCGATCTGATTGCTCCGGT
>JANQZX010000080.1:0-21684 GCA_030728245.1 Saprospiraceae bacterium
CTTCTACATGTCCCATCAGCATGACCCAGCAATTTAAATAGGTATTCCAGCTTACGGAAGGACCCCAATGAAATCCACCAGACTTAGATGAAGCGGGGCCCCCGCCTTTTTCTATTGGAATCTGTAATGATTTGATAGGTTCACCGATACCGTCCCAGGGAGCATTAAATCCCGTTCCGTCCCAACGATTTGCTTTTCCCCGGGGTTGATCGAGATCTGAAATGAGCATTCTTGCCACACTAATACATTGTCCGGAATGTTATTTTTCAGGCGTATAGGTGGCAGGGTCATATATACCAGGATAGCCGTATTCACCATAAAAAAGATATAAATAATCGCCCACGGCAACGGCGGAAGGATCACCAATTCCCCCGGCAAACGTTTTAGATATATTATGTTTATTTAAAATCATCCGAGGTTGCTTATCCTCGAGAAAAAGACCTTTATTTTCCCAGTGCCAACCTCCGTCGGTCGATTTCATCACTCCAATTCTGGGAACTGCGGCAGGGGTAATTCTATCCGTTAGACCCAGTGGCCAATCTTTATCGAGGTACCCCTCCTTTGTTTCCTCATCAAAAGGGAGTGTTTCCGGATAGTTTTCATTATGATAAATGGCGTACAAGGTGCGACCAGAGGAATCATTCTGGGCCTGATAAACTGTTTCAAACCAAATGGCACCATGTAAGCCTTTTTGCCCTACTGGAGCATTTAGCGGTAGGGAAGGGGCTATATATTTATCTGCCGGAGTACTAAAAACCTCATCTGCATTGAATCCAGAGGCAAATTTCAAATCTTTGGCATATCCCCAAACAGGATCTTCTCCATATTTTCCCGGGAAAATCCTGAGGGTATCACCAATCCAGGCCTCCGCCATATTACAGTCAACAAAATTATTGAAATGAAAAGTATCCGTAGTTATTAACTTAAATTTTACCCTGTTAGACTGGCTAGTATTACCTTCATTTTCTTTGTACGAAGGTTGACACCCTGCCAGCATTATTACTAAAAATAGTAGATTTTGGGCAGATAAATAAGGGCTGCTCATGTATGCCATAATTTCCTTGGTTTGAATATAAAAATACTAAAACTTTAGATTTATTCCTCCAGAAATCATGAACGGAATACTTTGGTATCCATAAATATCAAAGAATTTTTTGTTGAACAAATTCTGAGCATCAATGAAAAAGGAAACTTTATCACTCATTTTATATGACCCATATCCACTGAATATTGTGTATGGTTGTAACACTACATCTGCTTGTTCATAACCTCCTATGTCATATCGTGCACTTAAAGTTTTGCTGCTTATGCTGGCAAATAGCTTAGTGGATATCTCATAATTTAAGGTTAAGTTCAACGTATGTGCCGGTCTGCGCAATAAATACGGATAAGTAATGGATTCTTTGTTTGTCTCCCTGTTTTGGGTCAATTCCTGTCCACTTAAATAGGTGTAATTTATATTTAAATGAAAGGATTTAGTTACATCAAGATTCGATTCAATTTCAAGACCATTTACTCGTTGTTCCACAAAATTGAAATACTTAAAATCTACGAAATTATAGTCTAGCCCGGATGTTATCTGCCTCGAGAAAAAGACGCCTCTAAAAAACGATTGGGCAGATTTAAATTGAACGCCCACTTCGGCATTTATAGCTTCTTCGGGTTTTAAATCCAGATTTCCAGCGTAAATATCATATAATTGGTAGATACTGGGTGCTTTGAAGCCAGATGAAATACTTCCCATAATCATCCAATGCTCATTATACCGAAAAGAAGGATTGAGCGTAAAAGTAGAATTTGCGCCATAAATGGAATGTTTATTAAATCTTCCGCCTAACTCAAGTTGAAACGGATTTTTATCAGAGGAGTAAAGAATAGAACCGTAAACGGAATATTGGGAAATACGCGAATCCTTAAATTCATTTTCGAACGGACCAAAAGAGCTGACAGATAGATATAAACTGTTCATGGAAGAAGTACGCAGTTCACTACCCATTATGGCGGTTACGTTTTTTAAAATTTTGACGTTACCAAACAACTCCGTATAATCTGAAGATCCGTTCAGAGAATGGGTAGAAAAAAGAGGACTCCCTGCACTGAAATCTTTATCGTAATATCTATTATTATTTACCTTTTGATAATTTCCGGTTAGGGAAAACTTACTTTTTTTATAGGTAAATCCAGCGCCTGCAAAGAGTGCCTGGTCTTCAGAGAAAAAATTTCTCGCATCAGAAAATGGCCCGTTATCTAAGTCAGTTTTGTAATATCTGTGTTGGATAAAGGAGTTAAAAGTTAATGTTTTGTTGGCTTGATAGGCCAGGGATGCGCCAAAATTATTTCCAAATAGGGCATCGGTGTCAAAACCTGAGGTGCCCGTACTGTCAAATGCGGAGGAGAATCCTGCACTACTTTGATGATTAAAACGGGCAGTGTATTTAAATTTTCCAAGCTTACCCGACGCATTTACATTGCTTTTAAAAATGCCATAATTACCTGCTGTCATGTTTGCGTTTAAGTGAACGAGTTTATCTATATCATTTTTGGTAGTGATTAGATTAATTACACCGCCCAAAGCATCACTCCCATAGAGCGTACCCTGAGCTCCCTTACAAATTTCAATGCGTTCTATTTCATTCACAGAGAGAAGATTAAGATTAAATTCATTGTTAATCATGGAGGGGTCATTCATAGGAATTCCGTCTATGAGAATCAATGTTCTTCCGCTCGATGCACCTCGGAGAAAAACGGTTTGCGCACTGCCAGCATTATTGAGGGCACCGTTAACAATGAGACCTGCCTGCTCATTTAAAATTTGCATTACGGTTTTACCAGCACTTTTTTCCAGCTGTTCTTTTGAAATAATAGTTATTATTTTCCCCGTTGTACTTTGTTTTTGTTCCGTTTTATTTGCCGTTACGATAACGGGGTCAAAAAGGACTGAGGTGAGCGAGTCGAGTTGTGAAAAGACAACAAAAGGAATAGATAAGGCGGTTAAAAAACCAAACATTTTTTTACTCATTGTAATGAAATTTAAGATGACACAATGAGCTCCCGGATAATACAACAAATGAGATAAACCCATCTTCAGAGGTAATCAACACTAGCAGCCTTTCTCCCGAAAGCTTGAACGCTTTTTCAAAAGGCAGGTCTTCTGGCTCGTTTTAAAATAGACACCTTCCCATTTAAAAACAGTGGTGTATCGTCTATTTATTGTACACATTTTACTGTGTACTAAAACTTACAGCTACGGGGATAGCTCCTGATTTGAACAGGATTCCCTTTTAATTCCGCTTGAACGGAAACCATTTGAGCCGCAAATCTATTTTTATTTTATGTCAATTTGGTTTATTTTGAATGGAAAAATAATTATTTCTTATTCCTTATGGTTATTTTCAACCATTCATTTTTAAGATTGTTATCATAGCAAATTGTATTTTTTAAGCTTAAAATTTATATTAAACCAATGGGAAACAATGAACATCAGAATCCGTCGGGTTCAAATGGTGAAGCAAAATGCCCTTTTACAGGTAGTATTGCACCTAAGAAAGCGGCAGGAGGCGGAACAGGAAATCGTGATTGGTGGCCAAATCAGTTAAAACTGAATATTTTACGCCAGCACTCAGTCTTGTCCAATCCAATGGGTGAAGATTTTAATTATGCTGAAGAATTTAAATCACTTGATTTAGCGGCGGTTAAAAATGACCTGTATGATTTAATGACTACCTCACAAGATTGGTGGCCTGCCGATTATGGTCATTACGGCCCATTTTTTGTCCGTATGGCCTGGCATAGTGCAGGAACGTATAGGATAACAGACGGTCGCGGTGGTGGAGGAACGGGAACCCAGCGTTTTGCTCCTCTAAACAGCTGGCCTGACAACGCTAATTTAGATAAAGCCAGATTATTACTTTGGCCTATCAAACAAAAATATGGAAATAAACTATCCTGGGCAGATCTAATGATTCTCGCTGGTAATTGTGCCATGGAATCAATGGGGTTCAAAACTTTTGGTTTTGCAGGGGGAAGAGCGGATGTTTGGGAACCTGAAGAGGATGTTTATTGGGGTGCTGAAAAAGAATGGTTAGCTGATAATCGTTATTCAGGCGACCGTGAGTTGGAAAATCCTCTGGCTGCCGTGCAAATGGGATTAATTTATGTTAATCCGGAAGGCCCAAATGGCAATCCTGATCCAGTAGCTTCCGCGCGTGATATTCGTGAAACTTTTGGCCGTATGGCTATGAATGACGAAGAAACCGTAGCTCTTATTGCGGGTGGTCATACGTTTGGTAAGACACACGGTGCGGCAGATCCTTCTAAATATGTTGGTCCTGAACCTGCAGCAGCAGGCATTGAAGAGCAAGTTTTAGGATGGAAAAATTCTTTTGGAACCGGACATGGTGTTCATACTATTACCAGTGGTTTAGAAGGTGCCTGGACGACTACGCCTACTAAATGGAGCAATAACTATTTTGAAAATCTATTCGGTTTCGATTGGGAGTTGACAAAAAGTCCTGCAGGTGCCCATCAATGGAAACCAAAAGGTGGGGCAGGTGCAGGTACAGTTCCTGACGCTCATGATCCTGCTTTAAGCCATGCCCCAACAATGCTTACTACGGATATTGCCCTTAAAGCTGATCCTGCTTATGAAAAGGTATCCAGGAAATTTTACGAAAATCCAGATCTTTTTGCTGATGCTTTTGCCAGAGCCTGGTTCAAATTAACCCACCGTGATATGGGGCCACGTGCCAGATATCTTGGGTCTGAAGTTCCAGCTGAGGTACTTATCTGGCAAGATCCAATCCCTGCCGTTACATATAAATTAGTAGATCAAAAGGATATCGATGCACTAAAGGAAAAGGTGCTTCAAAGTGGTCTTTCTGTGTCAGAACTAGTGTCAACTGCCTGGGCTTCTGCTTCTACTTTTAGAGGTTCAGATAAAAGAGGTGGGGCAAATGGTGCCAGGGTAAGATTATCTCCACAGAAATACTGGAAGGTAAATAATCCAGCTCAGTTGACAAAAGTACTTGATGCTCTTGAAAAAATTCAGGCTGATTTCAACCAGTCTCAAAAAGATGGAAAGGGTATTTCCCTGGCCGATCTGATTGTATTAGCTGGTGGTGCTGCCATTGAAAAAGCAGCTTCTTTGGCTGGTGAAAGTGTGAGCGTTCCTTTTACTCCTGGTCGTGGTGATGCTACCCAGGAACACACCGATGTTGATTCATTTGCTGTACTTGAACCTTTAGCAGATGGATTTAGAAACTATCAAAAAGCCTTAACTAAAAATATGTCTGCGGAAGAGTTGTTAATTGATAAAGCACAACTTCTTAAGCTATCAGCTCCTGAATTGACCGTGCTGATAGGTGGAATGAGGTCTTTGAATACTAATTTCGATCACTCACACCATGGAGTTTTCACCAAAAATCCAGGCGTACTTTCTAATGACTTTTTTATCAATTTACTTGATCTGAATACTACCTGGAAAGCAACATCAGAGGATCAAAATATATTTGAAGGTCGCGATAGAAAAACAGGTGATTTGAAATGGACAGGTACCAGAGTAGATTTAATTTTTGGTTCCAATTCAGAACTTCGTGCTTATGCTGAAGTCTATGGCTTTGAAAGTGCAAAATCTAAGTTTGTTAAAGATTTTGTCAAAGTTTGGGCAAAAGTGATGAACCTGGATCGCTTTGATTTGAATTAATCAAATAAGTTATATTTTACTAAAGAGGCTATCTAAAAAGGTAGTCTCTTTTTTTTGGTTTTATATAAATATATCTAATAGTCCTTAAAGATGGCAAAGGAAAAAAAAATAATAGATTTTGCCAGATTGCCATTATATTTTTTACGAAACACCATCGTAGAGACGCGATGCTTCGCGTCTTCTCCCCGACAGGTTTCAATATAAATTCACCCCTAACGCCTGGTTTTGAATCAGGATTTACAGGATTTTCAGGATTACAAAGGACGTCTTCGATTTGGGTGTAAGGGTTATTCATAAAGGATTACTTTTCACCCTTCTTTTCGCCGATGCGTAACGCATCGGCGAAAAGAAGGGTAATGAAAACAGTATATAATAATAATCTTTTTCCCACTCAAACCGGAGACGCTATCATAAATCCTGAGAATCCTGTAAATCCTGATTCAAACCTGCCTGCTGCACGCATAATTTCCATCCCGTCAGGTCACCCATCACGACCCAAATAACCGCCCCATGATAGCCTCTAAAAAGGTAGCATCGTTAGCATCAAATGCACCTTTTTCGGTACTATCGACATCTAAAACGGCTAATAATTCTCCTGTTTTATTAAACACGGGGACGACAATTTCAGATCTGGAATGGGCATCGCAGGTAATGTGTTCAGTTCCTTCAACCAGTTCATGGGTATCAATGACCAAACAGGTTTTCCTCTCTCTGGCTACTTTTCCACAAACCCCTTTAGAAAATTCAATATGCATACAACCCGTTGTTCCCTGATATGGCCCGACACTTAACTTTCCATTATTTACCCTATAAAAACCTACCCAGTAAAAATAGGGCAAATAGGTTTTGGCCAAAGCATTGAAGGTAGCCATCTTCAAAATGTCATCCTCCTCATCGGCTAATTGAAGCTTTACAGCATCTGATAATTGATTGTAAGCTAATACTTTATCCTCAGCCGAAAGGGTTACCGATGGTTTTATAAAAAAAGGCATTTCAGTTCCTGATTGCATAACATTAGATTAAGGTTTAATAAAATCAGTATGATTAGATTGATAGTTACAAGGCTTATCCAGAGCTAATTGCACGTAAATCTGCCTTTTTTCCTTTCCCAAAACATCATTCTTTATGAAATCGAGCATTCTTCCCCGTTCTTCTGCCATTGGCAATGAGGCATATTCGTGCCCTCCATTTAGGTAGGAAACCAGGTAGATAGATTTATTAAGTTGGGTATGTCTGGTTTTTAGTTCACCAGCACCGTGTAAAAGTAAATAACCACTTTGTCCAGGGCTACATAAACGGTGCGATCTGATATCAAAAGGAACCAAAGCATCGCAAGTGCCATGGAAAAATAAAGAGGGTAGGGCATTTTCAGCCGTAATCATTGTTGGGTCAATTAATGCGCCTGCCATACTAATGATTCCCGCATATTTAAAATCAACGGGCAAAACAAGGGCTTCGGTTGGTAAATTAGCCGTAGGCCAGTAGGCGGTATGTAAAACGGCTTCAGCCCCTGCAGAACTTCCTGCCAGAATTACCTTGGACATATCCAGATTAAATTCATTTTGTTGGGTCATCAAATAGGCAGTGGCTCTTCTGACATCAATCATGGATTGTTGAAAAACCATGATTTTTTGATGAGCAGGTTGGTCACATCCAAACGATTTTCCCTTCATTAGCAAACGATAAGACATAGATACAAAAGCATAGCCTGCTGCAGTCATTTCAGCAGCCGTAGCAGAAATAAGTGGATCTATTCGATTCCCTCCTGAAAAACCTCCGCCATGAACATATAAAACTAACGGTAATTTCTTATCAAGAACTGGAATATCAGGTAGGTATAAATCCAGTTCAAGTTTATCCTTTCCATCGTTAAAATAAGTTATCGTCTGCATTTTCTTTGCAGGGTAGGAGGGAATGGTGCTGACATTAGCTGGATCGAATCTTTTATTTTTCAATAGCCAGGATAAAAGTTCAGGTTCTTTGAACGCATTATTCCAGGAATCATGTCCTACGCCAGGGTATTCCGTATAGCGTACCTTTCCTTTTTCTGCTTTTATTTTATTAACAAGTTCTCTGGAATAACTTACCGGAACTACATTATCTGCGTCTCCGTGAAAAAACCAGGTAGGTATTTTGCTGCCATAAATGGAGGTAAGTAGGGTGTTTCCACCGCCACAGATGGGGAAAGCAGCAGCAAATCTATTAGGTTCTCTGGCTATCCATTCCAATATGCCAAAGGCGCCCATAGATAATCCTCCTAGATAAACCTTCTGTTCGTCCACACAATTATTAACCATTAATTGACTCAATAATCCACTGAGTAATTTCATTTGCTTAGACGGTTCCTGCGTAAATGGAAAATCCCATTTTCCTGTGGAATCCGATTCCATACTTGACCAACTTTCGCCTG
The DNA here is from genome assembly GCA_030728245.1 of Saprospiraceae bacterium. Lineage (GTDB taxonomy): Bacteria > Bacteroidota > Bacteroidia > Chitinophagales > Saprospiraceae > BJGN01. Next base: position 8,112 of record JANQZX010000080.1, read on the forward strand.
CAGGACATTGTGGAAAAACAACAATAGATTGGAAATTTTTTCTGGTGCTTTCCTCTAAAAATAAATTAGCACCATGCTTCATCTGTGCTTCATTGTCATCACCCCGCTCTCCTGAACCGTGTAAAAAAACAAGTAATGGATATTTTTTACTGCAATCATAATCTATAGGTAATAAAATACGGTAAGGCATTCTATTTCCATTATTGTCCAAAAATTCTCGTTTTTGGAAAGCACGAAGGGATTCCTGTGCCTCTATTTTATTGATTCCACATAAAAATAAGGGAAACAATAGGAAAATCATATTTTTCATTCCTTGCTTAATTTTGTATTATTGTAAACTTTGCATAGCAAATATAATATTAGCCTTTACATTCTCAGTCATTATTTAATCCTTTACTGACTATCTTCATGATATGTTCGATAGAAAAAACCAATTATTAAGCCTGTTCATCCTTTTTTCTTTTGCTCTTTTTGCACAGGAAACGCCCTTCATATCGCATTTTTCAAGAAATGATTATCAAGGTCTGAATCAGAATTGGAGCCTGGGACAATCATCAGACGGCTTCATATTTTCGGCAAATTCTGCTGGCTTACTTGTGGCAGATGGACAGAATTGGAGGAAATTTGAGTTGCCGAAAGGTCAAATTATTAGATCCCTCTCTGTTTCTTCCCAAAATAAAGTGTTTACAGGCAGTGTTGGTACGTTTGGCTATTGGGAGAAAGACAAATTTGGTCATTTCCATTACCTTGATTTAGCAGCAAATAACTTAGATTCCCTGCATCTCAAAGAGGAGTTCTGGCATATTTTAGAAAAGAATAGTAACCTGTATTTTCAGTCTTTTTCTGTAATCTATAAATGGAATAACAAAAAAGTCTCCAGAATTACTCCTCCGGGAAATATTATGTTTCTCCAAAAAGTGGGAAATAAAATAGTCGTTCCCGTTATCGGTAAAGGCTTGTTTCTTTTAAATGAAGAAAATAATACGTTTAGTTGGATTAAAAATAGTGAGATTCTTCAAAATGAAACTATCTCTTTTATTCTTCAAGATAAGGCCGATTGGTTGATTGGTACGCAGCTAGCTGGTGTTTTTAGGTACAATGGTCGTGTTTTTATACCCTGGGAAAATCCTTTGAATAAGGTCTTAAAACAAAAACAACTCAATAAGGCTATTAGATTGAAAGACGGAAGTCTTGCACTGGGAACAGTTTTGGATGGATTGTTTATTGTGGACTTAAATGGCGAGTTAAAACTTCATTTGAATAAAGAAAATGGGCTTCAAAATAATACGATACTTTCTTTATTTGAAGACAAATTACAAAATCTTTGGGTCGGTTTAGATAAAGGAATCGACTTTATTCACCGTTCTTCTCCGCTCTCCTATTACCATGATACTAAAGGTGTATTGGGTACAGTTTATACGGCCATAATGGATGGAAATTTATTTTACGTCGGCACAAATCAAGGTGTTTTTGTTAAAAATAAGGTAGATAAAATGCCATTTTCTTTCATCGAAGGCACCCAGGGACAGGTTTGGCAGTTATTGAAACAGAATAATAAACTCTTGTGCGGGCATAATAGTGGTACTTTTTTATTGGAAAATGGGAAACCTAAACTTATTTCAAACATTACCGGGGGATGGTCATTTTGTGAAATTCCCGGTAAAAAAAATGAATTATTACAATCTACCTACACAGGTCTGGCCTTATTTACTTTTCAAAATAATCAGTGGACATTCAACAAAAGATTGGATGGTCTTAATGAGCCTATCAGAAAAATATTACCCGCAGGTGATAATTATTTTTGGGCATTACATGCCAATAATGGCCTTTATAAACTAAAAATTGACTGGGGTAAAGGTGCTGTAGTATCTCAGATAAAACTAGATAATAAGGATGGTCTGTCAGATCAGACCAGATTAGATATTCGCTTTTTCAAAGATACCCTGGTGGTGCATACAAGAGATATGAATTTTTATTATAATAAAACTTCTCAAAGGTTTTTTCCATGGAAAGAGAATTCTTTGGAAAAGGGTGCTATTTGGTTAGAAGCAGAAAATGAAGGTTTTACTTACAAGAATAATCAATTGAAGCATTGGAAAAATAATGAAATAAAGGCTATTCATCCCATGTCTATGATTCCTGAAAATGAACATATTGTAAATTTGAATAAGGAGGAATTTTTTGTTGGTTTGGAAGATGGTTACGCGCTGATTCCTAAATATAAATTTGAAAATACTTTTCAAAGAAATAATATTTTTTCTCCGCTCCTCAGTGTACTCAAAGCTCAATCCAAAGATGGAAAACCAGTTAATTTGAACTGGGTGAATAATGACAAAACGGAAGGGGTAGAAATTCCCCCCTCAGGTTATAATCTGAGCGTTAAATTTGGATTTCCTTCTTTTGAAAGTGGTGTTTTATTCAGATTCCGATTGATTGGTTGGCAAGACAACTGGTCGTCCTGGCAGGTATTAAGGTCTCTGAACTGGAATAATTTGTCACCAGGTGATTATATGTTGGAAATTCAAGCTAATGTTTCTCCAAAAATACTGAGAGTACCCATTTTTGTTTTACCTCAATGGTACCAAACCGTCTTCTTTAAAGTAGGAATGATTTTTCTTTCGCTTTCTCTTCTCTTTATTCTCCTTAAAACTTACCTGAAAAGCATAGAAATAAGACACCAAAAACAAATTAAGAAAAAGGAATTTGAATTGGAGCAGCAGGTTGTGAAAGCAAAAAATGAACAATTGGAGGCCGATAACCTAAATAAAAGCCGGGAGTTGGCGAATGCTACTTTTACCCTGATTCACAAAAATGAATCTTTGCTTAGTGTTAAGGAAGAACTCGATATAATGAAATCTGAATCCTCTTCTAAATTATTCGATGGTCATTACAAAAAGTTAATAAGCATTCTGGATAATCAACTGGAAAATGAAAAGGATTGGCAAATTTTCGAAAGTAATTTTAACGAGGTCCATGACATTTTTTTTAAAAAACTGAAACATCAATTTCCTGATCTGACCCCCGGAGACCTGAAATTAGCGGCTTATCTTAAAATGAACCTATCATCCAAGGAAATTGCCCCCTTATTGAATATTTCTATCCGTGGTGTAGAAAATAAGCGATACAGACTTCGTAAAAAAATGAATTTAGAAGAGGATGATAATCTCACCAATTTTATGATAGACTATTGATTTCATTAAGTTCTCACCACCCAAAATTTGACTCCACTACCTTTGCCCATTTTATAATTTTTTTTTGAATGGCGTAGTAGTAGTGTAGTGGTTTTTCATACTTCTTATCTCCAATTGTTGCATCTTGTACTTTGAAATGATTAAAATACATTTCAAGAAGCAAGTGCGGGTTGTATTTGCCAAACAAAATTTCGAATGGTAAAATTCCTTTTTGGTAGATTGGTGTATTGTTTAGCTCTTATAATAATTGGGTGGGCACCTCTACTTTCCCAACAGGAAGTCTATTTTTTTAGAGAAAGCAATCAAGGTAGTTTTTATGACTCTGGATTAGCCTTTAAGTCCGGAAATAGTTATATCGAACAGGCAGGTTCGACAAATGATAAAATTCCGGTAGAACTTTCTATTCCGGCTTATCAGGGGAAACATAGTCTTCGCATTCAATGGATTTCCCGTGCAGGGGGAGATTGGTCAGCGTTGATTATTGCCCAAGGATTTCCATTCCTCGACCTCAGCAAAATGGATACTCTCTCCTTTGCTTTGTTTTCAAAAAATGGATTGGACAAAGCAAATATGCCATACCTTTTTTTTGAAGGCGCGCCCGGCAATACAAAAAGCAAGAAGTTTCCACTTTCTCAGTTTGTGCAAAGTTTACCTGCTGAAAAATGGCAGCTGGTGAATATACCCATTGCTACACTAAAAGCTGAAACTGCAGCTTCCTCTTTGCAGTGGAATCAAATAAAAGCAGTCATTTTCGGACAAAATACTGCGGATAATTCTACTCATGTTCTATTGGTTGATGAGGTAAAAGCTTTTAAAGCTGCAACCTTCATTGAAGACATTCCTGCCATAGTTACCTCATTTAGAACTAAATCTTATCCCGCTCATATCGCATTGCATTGGAAAATTCCTGCTAATCCCGCTCCAGCGCAGTTTAAAATACTTCGTTCTGCCGATCAGTGGAAAACCTTCACTCAATTACCTTTAATTTCTGGTAAGGATTCGCTCTATCTCGATTATCCACAAAATATCGATACTGCTATCACTTATAGTTACAAAATAGTTGCATTGAATAGTCAGGGTGCCTTCAACGAAAATAACGAAACAAAAAATGCAAGATTAGTCAAATTCACGGATGACGAATATCTGGATATGGTGCAGGAATACACCTTTCGCTATTTCTGGGATTTTGCCCATCCCTCTAGTGGCATGTCGAGGGAAAGAAATACTTCCGGCAATCTGGTAACCACTGGTGGCAGTGGCATGGGAATCATGGGTTTGTTAACGGGTATTGAACGCGGGTATATAACACGAAAGCAAGCACTGGATCGCTTACATAAAATAGTTGCCTTTCTGGCATCATGTGACAGATTTAAAGGGGTATTTCCGCATTGGCTAAATGGTGATTCTGGGAAAGTTATCCCTTTTAGTGCCCGTGACGATGGAGGTGATTTGGTTGAAACCTCCTTTTTGATGCAGGGATTACTCGCCGCCAGAGGCTATTTTGATTCGGAAATAGAGGAAGAAAGGCAGTTGAGAACCAAAATTACAGCCCTTTGGGAAGCCGTTGATTGGCAGTGGCACAGACAGCAAAATCAGAATGTGCTTTATTGGCATTGGTCTCCAGTTCACCAGTTTGCTATGAATTTTCAACTTCGCGGTTGGAATGAAGCATTGATTACCTATATCTTAGCTATTGCAGCCCCCGTGAATCCTATTCCTGCCAATTTATACCATGTTGGATGGGCAGGGTCAAATTATAAGTCGGGATTAACTTCTTTCGGCTATCGTTTGGATATCGGTGGTTTTAGAGGTGGACCGCTGTTTTTTGCCCATTATTCTTTTCTTGGCTTTGATCCCAGGGATAAAAGGGACGCTTATACCGATTATTTTAAACATAACACTAATCATACGCTCATTAACAGGGCCTATTCCATACAAAATCCTAAAAATTTTAAAGGCTACAGCGAGAATAGCTGGGGGTTGACCGCCAGCGACGATCCTATTGTTGGCTATCTGGCTCATGAACCTACCCCTGAACGCGATAATGGGACCATTGCTCCTACCGCTGCATTGAGCAGTATTGTTTATACCCCAAAGGAATCTATAGCCGCTCTAAAGCATTTTTATCACCAGCACGGCAAAGATTTATTTGGTCCCATGGGCTTTTATGATGCATTCAATCTGGAAAAAAATTGGTTTGCTGACTCATATCTTGCCATAGATCAGGGACCTATATTAGTGATGATTGAAAACTATCGCAGCGGAAAAATCTGGGAATCTTTTATGAAAAATCCAGAGATTAATAAGGCGCTCGATCAGATTGGGTTTTCTAAAGTGGTTAGTTCAAATCGTGTTGGATTGTTAGACCATGGAAACATTTCTATTTATCCAAATCCAGTGACCAATGGTGTTATTCAAGTATCTGTAAATCAATTAATCAAGGGAGGTGTAACATTTTCTTTATTAAACATGCAGGGGCAGGAAATGTACAAATGGGAAAAGAGAGAGATGTTTTCATCTGCCTCTCAAGAAACATTAACCTTGCCCAATCATTTACGCGGAAGCTTCCTTCTGCTCATCCAATCGAATCAAGAAAAGGCAGCAATGCCTGTTTTTATACATTAATTAACATTATTCAAAACGTGTCATTATGATGAAAAGAAGTTTACTCAAAATGCTGCTACTTGTGCTGCCCTTCCTGGGTCAGGCTCAGGTAGTCCTGGAAAATTTTGAAGGCGCTGCTAAACTTCCCTGGAATCCGATTGAAGGTTCATTTGCTGTGGTCGATAACCCTGCAGGTGGAGATGTTCTCGGTATCAATACAGGGGGAAAAGTAGGGGCCTATACCAAGAAAAAAGGCTCTGCCTACAGTTTATTTCTGGCGGAACTTAGTGCTCCGATAGATATGACAACCAATAATCAGGTAAGGATTATGGTGAAAGCACCCGTTGCTACTTCCTTTATTCTAAAATTGGAGGGTTCTTCTGCTCCTATCGAGGAAAAAAAGAATATAGCTGTGGCTGGACAATGGATTGAATATACCTTCAATTTTAGTGCCGCCGCCGATCGTAAATTAAACAAAATCCTTTTGTTTTTCGATCCGGGTGTAGATACTTCAGGTGCAACTTACCTTTTTGATAATTTGGTTATTGAGCCATCTGGTGCCTGTAAAGGGGTGGCAAAAAATGCGGCCATCTGGGACGATTTCGATTGTCAGAGAAATGTTCAGGTAGCTCTTCCTGGTTTGACCGATCTTACCGCGGTAGTGAATCCTGATAAATCAGGCATAAATACGAGTGCAAAAGTAGGACGTTATAAAGATACCGAATCTGAGTGGCATGCCATGGTATTGGATTATGGTGAAAATATTCCTTTAGATAGATTAAGTCAGGCTAAAATAAAAGTGTGGGCGCCTGTCGCTGGAATGCTTTTGTTTAAATTGGAGGGTGGAGATTCTCCAGCTAAAGAGGTGCCAGTGCAAATAACGGAGTTGAATAAATGGGTGGAATATACCGTTGATTTTACCTCTCAAGTGGCAGCTAAACATAAAAAATTAGTCCTTTTCTTTAATGCTGGAAAATTACCAGGTGCAAATGATGTTTATTTTATCGATGATCTTCGTTTCGAAGCCAGACCAACCAGTTTAGTGTTAGAAGACTTTGAACCTACTGCGAAATTACCTTGGAAAGCAGCTGATGGTGCTTTTGCCCTGGTGGATAATGTTCCTGGTGGTGATACTTTAAAACTTAATACAAGTAAAAAAGTAGGTGCTTATACTAAAAAGAAAGGTGCTGAATACAGTCTGTTCATTGCTGAATTGACCCAACCTTTAGATTTAACTGTTTACAATACGTTTAAAATTCATGTTAAATCACCGGTGACTACCTCGTTCCTACTAAAATTAGAAGGAGCTTCCGGAAATATTGAAGAAAAAAAGAAAATTGCCGTTGCTAATCAATGGGTAGAATATACCTTCAACTTTAGTGGTGCGGCAGCAAAAAAAGATTTTAATAAAATCATCATCTTCTTCGACCCAGGTACAGCAGATTCTCAGGATACTTATCTGTTTGATAACCTGGTTGCCGTAGAATCTGGCGCATGTTCTGGGGTAGCAAAAAATATTGAAGTACTCGACGATTTTGATTGTCAACGTAATATCTCTTACTCTATGCCAGGATGGGATGATGTCGTTGCCGTTAAAAATCCAGATCCTTCTTCAGTAAATGAAAGTGCCAATGTAGGTAGATACAAAGATACAGGCGGAGAATGGCATGCTTTAGTAGTCGATTATGGTGAAAATATTCCATTGGGCGACAGAAATATATTCAAAATTAAAGTATGGGCTCCCGTTGCTGGTAATCTTTTAGTGAAATTAGAAGGTGGAACTTCACCTGCTAAAGAAGTGCCAATAGCTATTACTCAGTTAAATAAATGGGTAGAGTATAAAGTTGATTTCAGTGGTGAAGCAGGAAATAGCCATAAAAAATTGGTGCTTTTCTTCAATGCAGGGAAATTACCAGGCGCTAATGATACCTATTATATAGATGATATGAAGCTTGAAGCTCAACCTTCTGGTATTTTGGAAGATTTTGAGCCTAAAGCCAAATTGGCATGGGAAACTTTCGGTGCAGAAGCGGTTTTTGGAAAATTCAATGGTTTAATCGCAAACCCTGATAAAACAGGTGCCAATACTACTACTAATGTTGGTTCTTATAAAAAAGGTACTTCTGCATTAGGTGGTGTGAAATCTTTGCTTCCAACTGGATTTAAATTAACGGATTTACCTCAGCTTAATTTACAAGTTTGGGCTCCTGCTGGCGCAAAATCATTGACCCTGAGATTGAATTCTGCAACGCAAGGATTGAAAGAAGTGAACAGACCAATTACTGAAACTAAAAAGTGGGTAGATCTTTCTTTTAATTTTGATAATTTCAAAGCGATTACCGATTTTGAAACAGTGGAAATCATTTTTGACCCTGCTTTGGCAGCTGCTGATACCTGGTATTTCGATAATCTTTCTCAAACTAAAGCTACCGTTAATCCTTGCGAAGGAACTGTACCCGTAGCCGGTATAGTAGATGATTTTGATTGCCAGAGAAATGCCGTAGCTTCTACAACAGGAGGAGATTTTCTTGAGGTAATCAAAAATCCTGATGCATCGGGTATCAATTCATCTGCGAACGATAAAGTTGGAAAATATAATGATCCTTTAGATGAATGGGGCGCTATAGTATGGGATTTTGGAAAGGAAATTGACTTGAGTGTGCAAAATCAACTTAAGTTAAAAATCTGGTCACCTGTTGCCGTTCCTTTAATGTTCAAATTGGAAGGCGGACAACAAGTTGAAGTTCTTTCTGAGGTGAAAGCTGACAATGCAAAAAAATGGGTTGAATATTTGATCGACTTTAAAGGTGCTGTTGGAAAGGGAAACAAAAAATTAGTCGTTTTCTTCAATCCAGGAAAAATGCCTGCCGCACCTCTTTCTTATTTTATTGATGATCTCGAATTCGTGCGCGCTCCTTACACAGGTTGTATTTCTACTTTTGAAACACCTCTTGATAATTTAGGCAAATTCCAATATTTTGCTAATGGCGATTTGGACGGTAAACAAGTCGATTTTGTTATCGATAATCCTAAGAAGGGTGGCATAAATATGTCTAATAAAGTAGGTGAATTCATAGAAAGACCAGGAGGTGAAATTTTTGCCGGTATGTTTGCTACAGGTTTACCTGCTACTATTGTTGTGCCAAACAACAGTAAGAAAATATCTATGAAGGTTTGGATGGATCAAGCCGCTGAAGTAGTGTTCAAATTGGAAAGAGGGGTGAATGGTGAACCTCAAACAGGTGATACTAAAGTAAAATATACTACCCCAAATCAATGGCAAACACTTACCTGGGATTTTAGCGAAAAAATTCCTGATAATGCTGTTTATCAAGTGATTACTTTAATCATGAATTTTGATAATACACCAACTACAGAAAAAAGATATTATTTCGATGATATTGCCATTGGTAATGCGACTTGTGGAACACCAACGCCTAACGTCGAAGTAAATATTGATCCGCTGACCATTTTCCCTAATCCTGCAGCCGATCGTCTGGAGGTTAGAAATATGAATAAGGTGAACAATTTGGTTATTTATAATGCATTGGGTCAACAACAGGGCATTATACAAGTAGCTGGACAGGACGCCATGTCACTGGATATTTCTCATTTACAGAAAGGAATTTATATACTGGCTGGCTTCTCAAAAGAAGGTAGTCTTATTTCAAATGCAAGGTTTATGAAAGAATAATAATGAAGGGCGATTTTACCCTCAGCGGGTAGAATCGCCCTTTTTTTAACATTTCCTAATTTTTATGCTTTAACTATGACTGATTTTCGATGCTTGTTTTTGTGTTTGGTTTTTTCAATTTTTAGCTCTGTTGATAGTATTGCTCAACAAGCTCCTCTTCCTCCTTTTTCTAATGAAGTGTTAAAGGAGAGAACGTTTAATTATTTTTGGAAGCTGGCTGATCCTACTTTCGGCCAGGTACCTGACCGATATCCTTCATTGACTTTTTCCAGTATTGCTGCTACCGGCTTTGGAATTACCTCCTATATTGTAGGAGCAGAAAATAAATATATCTCTCGTTCTGCTGCTGCGGAACGCACGCTTAAAACGCTGAAAGCTTTATATGGCCTTAAACAAGGACCTGAACCAACAGGTGTTAGCGGATTTAAAGGCTTTTTTTATCATTTTTTAACGCTGGATAAAGCGGAACGATTTAAAAATGTTGAATTATCAACCATTGATACGGGGCTACTCATGGCTGGCGTTTTAGCTGCAATGAGCTATTTCGATGCTCCAAATCCAACAGAGAAAAAAATCCGGCAATTAGCCGATAAATTATATCGACGGGTAGATTGGGACTGGGCAATGAATAATAATCCGCACATGTCTATGGGTTGGCATCCTGAAACGGGATTTATTAAGTCAGAATGGCAAGGTTATAATGAAGCCATGGTTCTGCTTGTTATGGCTATGGGTTCTCCAACTCACCCAATTCCTTCCAATAGTTGGGAGAAATGGTGCGAAACTTACCAATGGGATACTTTTGAAGGTTATGATTACGTAAATTTTGAACCCTTGTTCGGTCATCAGTATAGTCATATTTTTATTGATTTTAAAGGTATAAAAGATCCGTATATGCGGAAAAAAGGGATTGATTATGCTGAAAATACCCGGAGAGCTACCCTGGCTAATCAGGCTTATTGTATTAGGAATCCAAAACTATTTGAGGGATATTCTGCATTAGAATGGGGTTTAACGGCTTGTGATGGCCCCGCTTACGATAAAAGAGTGTGGAAAGGTCAGGAAATAAACTTTCAGGAATATAGTGCAAGGGGCGCAGCCGCTACCCGTATTGTGGACGATGGCACCATTGCTCCAACCGCAGCTGGTGGATCCATTCCTTACGCTCCGGAAGTGTGTATCCCAACATTGGCGCATTTATGGAATACTTACGCTGATAATTTGGTGGGTGAATTCGGATTTAAAGATGCTTTTAACCGGACCTATACCTTTAACGCCAGTCAACCTGATGGTTGGTTCGACAAGGATTATCTCGGTATCGATCAAGGACCGATTCTTCTACAAATGGAGAATCATCAAACGGGTCTCATTTGGAATGTAATGAAAAAAAATCCACACATAAAAAGAGGATTATTAAAAGCGGGATTTAAAGGGGGCTGGCTTCAATAATCTTGTAGGGTTCTTTGTTTAATTTTAAAGACATTTGTAATGCAACCAAAAATTACTTTTTTTCGACTTTTAGGCCTGGGTGGGATTATCTTTTTATCTCACTTTCTAAAGTTTGATCAGCTCTTTCGCCAACAATTTACAGCGGCAAATCAACCGGTGGGTTTAGTAGATTCTCTATTGTCTATAATGACCTTAGAGGAAAAAGTAGGTCAAATGACGCTATTTACCAGCGATTTGGAACTTACCGGTCCTACCTTGCGCGCTAACTATAAAGAGGATATTCAAAATGGTCGATGTGGGGCTATTTTTAATGCCCATACAGCAGCTTATACCCGCGAACTACAGAAAATAGCGGTGAATGAAACCAGATTGGGCATTCCCCTTCTTTTTGGTTACGATGTTATTCATGGATATAAGACTATATTCCCTATTCCTTTGGGAGAATCAGCCAGCTGGGACTTAGAGGCTATTGAAAATTCAGCCAGGGTTGCCGCTGATGAATCAACCGCGGCTGGTTTGCACTGGACTTTTGCTCCTATGGTCGATGTTTCCAGAGATCCACGGTGGGGCAGGGTAGCAGAAGGTGCCGGTGAGGACCATTACCTGGGGGCTAAAATTGCCGCAGCCAGAGTTAAAGGTTTTCAAGGGGATAATCTTAAAGATTTAAACTCTATGCTTGCTTGCGTTAAACATTTCGCCGCTTATGGCGCCCCTCAGGCAGGCAGAGATTATCATTCGGTCGATATGTCTGAAATGACGCTCAGGGAAATTTATTTGCCTCCCTATAAGGCGGCTATTGATGCCGGAGCAAAATCGGTTATGACTTCTTTTAATGATGTTTTCGGCGTTCCCGCTACAGGAAATACCTTTTTGTTAAAACAAATTTTAAGGGATGAATGGGGATTTGATGGATTTGTAGTCACTGATTATACTTCTATTAACGAAATGGTCCCTCATGGCGTGGCTGCCAATGAAGCCGACGCAGGTCTTATGGCCGCAAAAGCTGGCGTTGATATGGATATGCAGGGGGCCGTTTATTATAAATATCTCCTGCAACAGGTCCGTTCAGGTCAAATTTCTATGCGTTTAATAGACGAAAGTGTAAAGCGTATTCTGAAAATTAAAGAAGATTTAGGTCTATTTGAAGATCCTTTTCGTTATTGTAATGCTGAAAGGGAAAAACAAACGATTCTTTCTCCTGCCAATAGAGCAGCTGCAAGGGATGTAGCAAAAAAATCAATCGTTTTACTCAAAAATCAAGGGAATATTCTTCCTGTCGATGTAAATAAGGGTCAAAAAATAGCTCTGATTGGTCCTTTAGCAGAAACGCAAAAGGAATTATTAGGTTCCTGGTCAGCATCGGGGGTTGATACCAATTGTGTTTCACTAAAATCAGGATTATTAGCCCAAATAAAAAATCCTTCTCTCCTGCAAGTGGTCAAAGGTTGTAATATCAATGGAAATGATAAGAATGGTTTTAATGCTGCATTGGCTGCTGCTAAAAAAGCAGATATTGTTATCATGGCGCTGGGAGAGGAAGGTCTCATGTCAGGTGAGGCAGCCAGTAGATCGGATATTCGTCTGCCTGGTGTACAAGAGGACTTGCTAAAGGCTGTTTCCGCATTGGGAAAACCAATTATTGTGGTATTGATGAATGGCAGACCCTTGATTCTCGATCAGGTAGATTTGAACGCGCAGGCTATACTGGAAACCTGGTTTTTAGGCACCGAAGGCGGAAATGCTATCGCCGATGTGCTTTTCGGAAAGTATAATCCCTCTGGAAAATTACCTATGACTTTTCCGAAAAATATGGGGCAAATTCCCATTCACTACAATGTTAAATCAACAGGTAGACCTTTTGATGCAATAAATAAATATACCTCAAAATACCTGGATAGTCCCAATGAGCCGCTTTATCCTTTTGGTTTCGGACTGAGTTACACCCAATTTGAGTATTCGTCCATCACTTTGAATGATAAAATAATGACAAAGAATAGTCCGGTTGAATTTTCTGTGGTTGTGAAAAATACAGGTGCTTTAGCTGGTGAAGAGGTCGTTCAATTATACATTAGAGATGTAGTTGCCAGTGTTACAAGACCAGTGAGAGAGCTAAAACGATTTGAAAAAATAAATCTTAAGGCTGGTGAGCAAAAGACCATTAAATTTACCCTCTCTGTAAATGATCTTACCTTTTATAATCCACAAAATTTACCCGTTTGGGAACCTGGTGCCTTTGAGGTCTTTATCGGTGGTAATTCCTTAGCTACCTTGAAAACTCAATTTTCTTTGGTTCAATAATCCAATGATTTAGCTTAAAATTTTAATTCTATGATGTTTTATATCACAAATAAGTTTTTCATTCGAAGTCTATTCGCTGTAAATATTCTTCTATTATGTTCTTTTTCAGGATTTTCTCAGTTTCGGGTGAAAGGAAAAATAACCGACGAAAAAGGAGAATCACTGGTTGGCGTGAATGTTATGGTGAAAAATACAAGTGCTGGTACCTTGTCTGGCATCGATGGTAGTTATAGCATTGAAGTAGCTGACAATCAATCTATTCTTGTTTTTTCCTACGTTGGTTATGGTTCTAAGGAAATAGGCGTTAATGGCATGTCGGAAATCAATGTTGTATTGA
>JANQZX010000080.1:21784-24798 GCA_030728245.1 Saprospiraceae bacterium
AACGGGGCCTCACCTATTTATGTGGTAGACGGGCTTATTCTCGATAATATTGATTTTTTAAATGCTACTGATATTGCCTCCATGGAAGTGCTGAAAGATGCTTCCGCTGCGGCTATTTATGGCACCAGGGGCGCTAATGGTGTTATCATTATTACGACCCGTCAAGGTTCGAAAAATACAAAGGCGCAAATACGTTTCAATGCCTGGCAAGGGGTGCAACAACCTGCAAAATTATTATCGCTGACCAATGCCAGTGAATATGGCTTGTTAGTCAACGAATTATCTAACAGACTCGTTTTTGCTAATCCAGGTTCTTTAGGTCAGGGAACGGACTGGCAAAATGAAATTTATAGAAATGCCGCTTTTAGCAGCTATAATCTACAGGTTAGCGGTGGTTCAGATCAAATGACCTACAGCATTAGTGGCGACGCCTTTTTACAAGACGGTATTATTAAATCATCCTACTTTAATCGCTATTCTTTGCGTATAAACAACACTTACCAATTAGCGTCTTTTGTTAAAATAGGTCATAATATTTCGTTCGTTCAGTCTGCGGCAAATCGCGAACCAGGGGGTATCGTTTTTAATGCCTATGCTGCCGATCCTACAGCCCCAGCAGTGGATGCCGATGGGAATTTTGGAAATACTTCTACCTTATCCAATGTGAGTAATCCCGCTGCTCAGCTGAAATACAATGCCTATAACAGGTCCAATGGTCAGCAAATGGCGGGAAATGCTTTTGTCGATGTTAATCCTTTGAAAAATTTAACCCTTAAAAGTAGTATTGGATTCAATTCATTTTCAAACAAGAGTAAAAGTTTTGAACCACAATTTTTTGTAAATGATAAACAACAAAATCCAGAGAGTAGATTGTTTGTAGGAAATTCGCAATCTTCAGATTGGCAGTGGGAAAATACAGCCGTTTTTCAAAAGGATTTTAAACAACATAGATTGACTTTGTTAACAGGTTATACCGTTCAGAGCAGACAAGGTGAATTTATGGGTGGTTCAAGAAACAGGCTGATTGGCGATACCGAAGATTTTTATTATTTAAATGCGGGTGATGCACAAACAGCTACCAATTATCAGGGGGCAAGCACGCCGGAGCGTTATGAATCTTATCTTTTTAGATCAAACTATGCATTTAAAGATAAATATTTACTGACCGTTAGTTTCAGAAGAGACGGTTCATCTAAATTTGGAAGTGAAAAAAGAGGTGGTAATTTTCCCTCGCTTGCTTTCGCTTGGCGCGTAAAAGAAGAGTCTTTTTTGAAAAATGTGCAAGCCTTAAGTAATTTGAAATTTAGAGCGAGCTGGGGTATCTTAGGAAATGATAAAATTCCTACGGGTGCCGCTATTCCTACCGTGACTAATAATTTAAGTGCCGTTTTTGGGCCCGATGAAGCACTCATTTTTGGTGCTTCCTTAGTCACTTTGGCAAACCCTTTTTTACAATGGGAACAATCAAGAAGTTTAAATGGTGGTTTTGATATTGGGTTCTTAGATAACAGACTTTCCGCTGAGGTGGATGTTTATCACAGATTAACCACTAAAATATTGGTGCCAGTACCCATTCCTGATTATGTCGGGTCAGCGGGAAATCCTTACGTTAATGCCGCCGATGTCGTAAATAAAGGTTTAGATGTTACCCTGAATTTTCAAAATAAAGAGGGTAAACTCAATTATAAGTTGAGTGTTCTCGGTTCTTTCCTAGATAATAACGTCATTTCCCTTGGTTCTACAGGAAATGCCTTGAGAGATGTAGTTATAAATGGTGATTTTGCCACACTGACTCAACCTGGTTACCCCATTGGTTCCTTTTTTGGATATAAAGTGGCTGGCATTTATCAAAATGCAGAAGACATAAAGAAATATCCAAATAATAATCCAGTAAAACCTGGTGATTTACGCTTTGAGGATATAAATGCAGATGGCATTATTAATGCCAAAGACAGAACTTGGTTAGGTAGTCCAATACCTACTTTCAATTATGGTTTTAATCTTGAATTATCATACAGTGGTTTTGATTTTAACGCCGATTTTAATGGGGTATATGGTAATAAAATTTTAAATGCCAAAAAAATGTTTCGTGGATTCGGTATTCCAAATTTTGAGACCTCCTTCTTAAACAGGTGGAATAAGGACAATCTTTCTACCACTGATCCCAGAATTACCAATGGCGGTTACCCTAATTTTGTAGTATCAGATCATTTCCTTGAGGATGGTTCGTTTTTTAGATTGCGTACCCTGGGACTTGGTTATACCTTAGCAGATAGTTTAGTTAAAAAATTAGGCATCAGATCATTGCGTATATATGGTAATGCAAATAATTTATTTACCTGGACAAAATATAAAGGATATACCCCGGAAGTTGGGTCAGAAAATGTGCTTCAGGTAGGTATTGACAGAGGAATTTATCCTTTATCTAAAACCTTGGTTTTTGGTATTCAGTGTAATTTTTAATTCGTAGAATAATAGAACATGAAAAATATATTTCCTCCATTTCGTTTGATTTTTGTAATGTTTGCCCTTGTTTTCTATCCTTCTTGTGGGGAAGAATTTCTTCAGGTAAAGCCATTAGGTGAGATTAATGCGCAGAATTTTTTCCAGGAAGAAAAGCAGGGTGGTTGGGCTATTAACGCCATTTATAACCAAATGAGGAGCTGGGACTTTGTCTCATTTCCCTACTTAGGAATGACGGATATCGTTTCAGATGATGCGGTAAAAGGTAGTTTTCCTGCTGATGCAGAACGTCTGAATGCTTTTGACGATTTTACCTATGATTCAAGGAATCCAGAGGATATCAGGCAAACCTGGAGAGGCTATTATCAAGCCATCTTCAGAGCGAATGTGGCTATTGATGGTATTCCAAAGATTCCTAAAATGAATGAGAGCCTAAGGAAAAGATGGATGGGTGAAGCTCATTTCCTTAGGGCCCATTTTTATTTTAATCTGGTCAGATGGTTTGGCTCTGTTCCCTTAATTACCAAACCATTAACGCAAGATGAATTTTA
>JANQZX010000081.1 GCA_030728245.1 Saprospiraceae bacterium
AAAAAACTGGCTATTTCAGAGGCTCCTTATGTAAATTTATAATGCTTAGAAAGACTATAAAATAGTAAGACATGTCCCATCGTGTACCAAACCCAGGTATTCAATCCCTGCATCATATTGCTATCATTTGCTCAGATTATGAGAAGTCAAAACGATTTTATACAGAAATTTTGGGCTTTCAGGTCAAAAATGAGGTCTATAGGGAGGAAAGACAATCCTTTAAACTGGATCTCTCTTTGAATGGGCAATATTTGATTGAACTATTCTCCTTCCCAAATCCTCCAAATAGATTATCCAGACCGGAATCAACTGGGTTAAGACATATTGCTTTTGGTGTGCATAACATAGAAGCGTCTTGTCTTTTTTTAAAAGATAACCAAATAGATACAGAAGACATTAGAATAGACGAATATACGGGTAGGAAATTCACTTTTTTTTCTGATCCCGATAATTTACCCATTGAGTTATACGAAATATAACTATGGGTCAGTAGGTATTCAACACCACTTCTTCCAGGTTAGCTGCTTCCTCTTCTGTAAAAAGTCGATAAATGACCTTGAAGGTTTTGCCATAAGGAGTTTCTAAGGAAAATCCTCCAGCTCCAATGCCATCAGTGACATCAAGGGTGAAATGCGCATGTTTCCAATACTCAAAAAGGTCTTTATCTAACCAAAATTCAAACCCCTTTATATTTCCAATACAAACATCATTGGATCTCGTGAAAAACCCACCTTTCTCAAAACACTGAGGTTGAGTGCCTTCACAACAGCCTCCTGCCTGGTAGAACATGAGAGGACCAAATTTGCTTTCCAACATATCGATGAGATCTAACGCTTTTTGTGTGGCGTCCAACCTTTTAATTTTTTCCATTTCCTATTTGATTTAATAAGGGGATACAACAAATATAAACATTCCTTGTATCCCCCGGTGGTATTTTATTTAGAAGAATCCTAGTTTATTCTTGTTGTAGGATATCAACATATTTTTGGTTTGGCGATAATGTCCAAGCATCATCTTATGATTTTCTCTGCCAATACCCGATTGTTTATAGCCGCCAAATGGTGCACCTGCCGGGTAAGCATGATATTGGTTTACCCAAACCCTACCTGCTTTAATAGCCCTTGGAACCTGATATAACTCATGGGCGTCACGTGTCCAAACCCCGGCACCTAGTCCGTAAAGGGTGTCATTGGCAATTTCAATGGCTTCTTCCGTCGTTTTGAAGGTAGTTACCGCTAAAACAGGTCCGAATATTTCTTCCTGGAAGATTCTCATTTTATTATGTCCCTTAAACAAGGTGGGTTGTATATAGTAACCTCCTTCTAAATCACCGCCAAGATGATTAACTTCTCCACCACATAATAACGTAGCACCTTCTTCTTTACCTAATTTAATATAGGAAAGGATTTTGTCTTTTTGAATCTGAGATGCCTGTGCTCCCATCATCACGGTAGGATCCAATGGATTTCCCATTTTAATGGCAGCTACTCTTTCTAATACTCTCTCAATGAATGCATCATATATCGACTCATGAACTAATAATCTGGACGGACAGGTACAAACTTCACCTTGATTTAGGGCAAATAGTACTACACCTTCAATGGTTTTATCGAGAAATGCATCATCCGCTTCCATCACAGAAGGAAGAATAATGTTGGGTGATTTTCCACCCAGTTCAAGCGTAACTGGGATAATATTTTCGGTGGCATATTGCATAACCAAACGACCTGTTGCTGTTGAACCGGTGAAGGCTGCTTTGGAAACTTTTGGATTGGTCACTAAAGCTCTGCCAAGTTCCGCTCCAAATCCGTTAATGATATTTATAACCCCTGCAGGAATCAAATCTTCTATTAATTCCATGAGCACCATGATAGAGATGGGCGTACTTTCCGCTGGTTTTAACACCACGCAATTGCCCGCAGCCAGAGCCGGTGCCAATTTCCAGACAGCCATAAGAATGGGGAAATTCCATGGAATGATCTGGGCAATAACACCAAGTGGTTCATTGACAATAATGGAAACGGTATCTTTGTCCAGTTCAGTGATACTTCCTTCCTCAGCTCGAATCACTCCGGCGAAGTAACGAAAATGGTCGATAGCTAAAGGCATATCAGCGGCCATCGTTTCCCTAACCGCTTTTCCATTGTCCATCGTTTCAACCGCAGCCAGGTAGGGCAAATTTGCCTCCATCCGGTCAGCAATCTTATTTAAAATAATACTTCTTTCCGTTGCAGAAGTCAGACTCCAGGTCTTGAACGCTTCATCAGCGGCATTTACCGCTAATTCAATATCCATTCTGCTGGAATGCGCCGCTTTCGACATTATTTTTCCGTCAATGGGTGAAAGCACTTCAAAATATTGCCCGGTAGAGGGTGCTGTCCATTTCCCGTTAATGAAATTGTCATAATGGGGTTTTAAGGCTGGTCTCTCAACCAGCACATTGTTTGGTGATGTTCCTGATGACATGATATTTAATTTGGTTATTTATTAATTATATGTAAATAAACATTGTTTTTTTTATTAAGAGTGGTACAAATCTACTTTATGATATCGTTTATTCTGGCAAATAGTTGTACTATTCTGCTTTCAGGGATATAAAGCTATTTTTATTTGTGTTAAGGCGAAAAATAATATGTTTTATTAGTTGTTTCTATCGAAAATAGGACGTATATTAAGGAAAATATTTAGCAATGCTTGTATTGGATTCCTCCCATTATGAAAATCGTAAACTTGAAAATTTAGTAGAGAACAGAACGGTACATACCCTGAAAAATGCTGAATTGAATATTTTTGAAACACATCAAAAGGCATCTCAGGTTCTCCTCCGATTTAATCAGGCGGTGTTGGCGAGCATGATTAAGGGTAAAAAAATAATGCACCTGAACGGGAGGCCTTCTTTCGGTTTTTTTCCAGGCGAATCAGTCATATTACCATCTAATGAATTGATGAGCATTGATTTTCCTGAAGCCACTACCCTGAATCCTACCCAGTGTCTTGCTTTGGCCTTGTCAGAGGAAAAGCTTCAGGAAGCGGTTGATTTGTTAAATAATAAAGGCACAAAGCAAAATGGACTGGAATGGTCCGTTTTAGATTATAACTATCACTTTACCAATGATGTAGCCATTAATCAGATATTACAACGGCTCATTTTTATCTTTACAGAAAATCATCCCTCAAAAGATATTTTTTCAGATTTTTTAATCCAGGAATTGGTGATCAGAATCTTACAAACAGAGACTAAGGCCATGTATTTGGATAAATCTGAAACAGATGCCAATAACAACCGATTTACTTTCATCATTAAATATATTCGGGATAATTTGACCAATGAGCTGACAATTGAGCAGTTAAGTAAGAAAGTACACATGAGCGAGTCCAATTTTTACAGGACGTTCAAACATGAGACGGGCACTTCTCCAAATGAATTTATCATTGAGGAAAGATTGAAAGTGGCGGAAAATTTACTGAGAAATCCACGTATCAGTATAAAAGAAGCCTATCTTTCCGCAGGTTTCAATAGCTTTTCGTATTTCCACCGGATTTTTAAAAAGAAGAAGCATCTTTCCCCTTCGGCATTTAAAGAAAGTGCTATCTGATTTTTTTATAGCAAAACTTAAATCAAGGTTAATAATTTTTTAGTACTTTCACTTCATTATTAATCTCTTGAAAGTTTTGCCATCCAATATGTCTGAAAGCCCTTTCTCCAAGTCATTCTCTCCATTTCAGCGAACTCAAATTCTGTCTAAAGACGTAAAATTTGTTCAGGATTTGTTTTTTCAAATTGGCTTCGACCCCTTTGGTGCCTACCTGCAGGTAAGGAATAAAAAAGGTATCATAGAAACCAGTTATATACAGTATCAGGGGGCTGTCCGAAATGTTCTTCAAGCACTGGAACAGATAAAAAGTAAGCAGGATTTTGTCATCGATTGGGAAAAAACACCCGGGAATATTTATCTGAATGAGCATCCATACCTGATGAATGCGTTGCGTTACTGTGATAATATTAAGGATGAATCTGGTTACCCAATTTCTTTTTCGACACAAGAGGGGCGTTTAGTTGCACAGGTCAATGAGGGGGTTATTGAAAATACCCTGGAATCAAAGATGGTGCTTCAACTGCCAAACCGTATTTTGACAGATTTTATTTTGATAACAGAACATTTTGCATTAGCTAATCATGAGCTTATTGAGATACCACCAGCAAATATTCCTTTTCATGTACTGGCGAATTTTAACATGCAATTTGACCGTAGCGACCTGACTTTATTCCTTTCTTTGCTTTATTCGAGCCTGGAACAGGTCGGACTTCAATATGAAGATTATAAGGATGTTGTCTTTTCAGATGAAAATATCAAACCTGCACCTTGTCTTATTTTTGAGAAAATTGATGAATCCAATTCCCTTTACCTTCGGGTAGCTCAGCAACTTCCTAATTTGTCCATGGAGGTCCTGGAGCAATTCAACTTATACCGGTTTGCGGAAATTAACGAAATGGAAAAACGCATTCTCATCCGCAATCTGGACCTTGAACCCATTGAATCTTTAAATGCGCATATATTAAGCTTGCTAAACAAATATAGCGGCAAAAAAGGGAAGGGAGAAACGCCTTTAGTGGTAGATAATTTGATTATTATTTCGGAAACCGTTGCGGCTGCTTTCATTTATCAGGAACTCCCTCAACTATTGACACAGTACACCATCATGGGAGCAGAAAAATTGCGCGAATATAAGATATGGGCAAAACAACCTGTTCTGAAGGTGTCTATGAATCATAAGATTGATTTTTTTGAGGGTACCGCAGATCTGGATTTTGAAGGGGAGAAAATTAATTTATTTGACGCCATTCAACAATATAATAAAAACCGCTATGTCCTGTTGAGTGATGGTTCGCACGCGCTCCTCAATGAAAGTTATGTGAAAAGACTGGAACGCCTGTTCAAGAAAAAGGGCAAAACAGCCCGGATCTCATTTTTCGATTATCCTTTTCTCGATGAGGTGATTGAAGAGGTGGCCAGTGAAAAAACCTTTCAAAAATCACGCGCCTTTTTTGAAGGTTTCAATGAACTCGATAAAGGCAGGGCTAAATTACCTTCTATTAATGCCAAATTAAGACCTTATCAGGTTCAAGGGTATAAATGGTTGCAGTATATGCATAAAAATCATACGGGAGGTTGTCTGGCTGATGATATGGGTCTTGGAAAAACACTGCAAACGCTCTCTTTGCTGGCTAGCTTTTACCCTAATCAGAAAAAACCGAGCCTTATTGTTATGCCTAAAAGTTTGCTCTTTAACTGGGAAAGGGAGGTTCGTCGCTTTACCCCTCAAGTTACAACGTACACGTTGTATGGAAACACGAAGGATATTGAGAATATGCGCAATGCAAATCTGGTTTTTACTACCTACGCAACGTTACGGAATTCGATAGAGGAATTGAAAGAGGAGTTGTTTTTCTATGTCATCCTGGACGAGTCACAAAATATTAAAAATCTGAATGCCCAGACTACTAAAGCCGTATTGTTACTGCACAGCGAACACAGATTGGCATTGAGTGGAACGCCTATTGAAAATAATCTGGGTGAACTATATTCCCTTTTCCATTTCCTCAATCCTTCGCTTTTTGGCAGCTTAACCCAATTTACAGAGGATTATTTGAATCCTATCCAGAAATATAACGACGTTGAGGTCACCCGCCATTTGAGAAGAAAAATATATCCTTTCGTTTTGCGCAGACTTAAAAAAGAGGTACTAAAGGAACTTCCTGATAAAGTGGAACAAACGATTGTCGTTCCTATGGGTGAGGAGCAAAAACGTTATTATGAGCAGCGAAGGCAATATTACGCCGCGGAAATACCAAAGCAGATAGGCGAAAAAGGTATTTTAGGTTCTCAGTTTTTCGTTTTTCAGGCGCTCAATGAACTTCGTCAAATTGCTACCGTTCCCGAGGCAATAACCGATGGGCGCATCGAAGGGGGGAAATGTGAACTGCTGATAGAACAATTAATGGAAGCTTTGGCAAATGGTCATAAGGTTTTGATTTTTGTAAATTTCCTCGCTGCCATAGAAAGTATAAGTAACAGGCTCGATGAATTGGGCGTTGGCTATGTTTCAATGACGGGTGCTACCAGAGACAGGCAAACCATCGTTGATCGCTTTCAAAATGATTCCGAATGCAGGGTTTTCCTGCTTACCCTGAAAACAGGTGGCTCAGGTTTGAATCTTACCGCTGCAGATACTATTTTTCTTTACGACCCCTGGTGGAATGCTGCCGCTGAAAATCAGGCGATCGACAGGGCACATAGAATGGGCCAGGTCAATAAAGTACATGCTTATAAATTGATTTCAGAAGGGAGTATTGAAGAGAAAATGCTGCAATTGCAAGAATTGAAAAAGGAACTATTCGACAACGTCATCTCCGCTGATGGAGCTACACCAAAGTCCTTATCGGAAGATGACATTAAAACCCTATTGTCAAAATGAGTACCATCATCCAGGCACACGATAATATTTGTGTGATTATCGATAAGGAATTAAGTAAGGATTTCCTCCAAAAATACTGGTTTCCACATGCGGTGAAATTACTTAAAACCCATGATACCGAATTACGGAAAAATGGCTACGGTCCGATAATGCCTGCTAATCTGAATAATATTCCCGTTAGAATTAAATCGGATGTGGTGGTGGTAGTGGCCATTTTATTCTCGGGAAGTCTTCCCTACCGCCTTTTTCGTGAGAGCTTACCAGAAGATGTCTTAATGCTTTGGGATGCCCTGGTCAAACATAAGTTTATTGGATTCGCGGAAGCTAAACTAACTTTGGGCATTGAAGTGGTCGATAAAATACCCCCAAAATCTTCTTTTTATTTGAAGGAGCCCGAGGTGAAGGAAAAATTTAATATTTTTCCCAGCAAATCACCCTTCTGGGCTTATGAACAACTGGATCAATATTTCTGGTTGCCCCGACTTTTGCGCGAATCATTGATTTCACTTTATGAAATTCCAGCTTCAGCAAAACTTATTCCTACTTCTGATTTACCAGAAAAAGGAACTTTTTATTCAAACACAGAAGGCCAGTTTTTTTCTGATTATGGCCGCATGAATCTATATTACAAACAAAATGAAATAAGTTATTCTACTAAGTTACGTCCTGTTCAAACAGGCATGGGTAAAATACAGCGAACGCTAAAAATCCGCGAATTTTTTCCAAATACAACGTTTAAACAATATAAGTATCTGAAAACTAATATTCTAGCTAGTGTAATGCCTTATTTTTTCATGGTTGAAAAAAATCAGATGGAACCGCAAGACATTTTAAAAGCGTTCTTTAATAAGGCTTATCTAAATAGTTTTTCGTCGGCAACGGTGCTACTTCCAGATATCAAAGGCTTAGCTTATTTTGAAAACCATCAATTTAAAATTTATGAAGGGCAAATGTTGAAATTACTTAAAGATTTGCCTCAAAATGAGTACGTTGCCACAGAAAATATATTGGGTTATTGTGATTTTTCATTGTTTCAGATGGATATTCTGGGGAGAAATGAGGTGTATGATAAACTTACCATGGATGCGCCTGATGGAAGTAATATTAAAGTAGCCATTGGGTATAATCGACATAGAAATGCCATTGAACTGCCAGTTCTAAAAGGAACTTTCTTTTTCTTCGCCGCTCTGGGTCTTTGTGAAATCGTATATGACGAGGTAGGAGAAAAGAAGTCAACTTCAGCAGTTTATTCCCCCTGGGATAAACTTATTGCGGTTAAAAGAACGGCGCTGGGTGATTATGTTTGCGGTTTGTCTGAAAGTTATCAGATGTCTGAATCCAAAATAGACGGTTTCACGCTTTCGGACAGTGCTTTGATCATTAAATTAGATAGCGCAGAAAGTCCTTATTCGGTTAGTTTTTCAAATTTTGCCGAGCAATTAAACCCATTATCATTTAAAACAGATGCATCCATTTTTTTAAAAAATGTGCGCAGTTTACAAGATTTAAATACTAAAATTGCACTCTTTAAACAGATGGTGCCCACTGGGATGCCTAAAATCTGGCAGGACTTTTTTAATGGCTTGTTTAAAAAGGTAGATCCTATGGACTTATATGGTGATTGTGCCGTTTTTCGTATTCCATCTGATAATAAGTCATTTATTCAAATTCTTGCCCAGGATACGGTCATCAAAAAACTTGTTTTTAAGGCGGAAGGGTATTTGATTATTGTACCAAAAAGTAATATCCCTCCTTTGAAACGTCGCCTTGCCGAGTTTGGCTATTTACTAACTTAAAAAAAAGCGCTTCACCCATTAGCTGAATATTTATATCCCACCTCGGTTGGCTTTTTTTCTTCGCGTATGTATGCCTAGTATCTTGCGGCTTTCTTGCTCAACCAACGCATGTTTTCGGTGAGACCATATTTGATCCCTGGCCATTTTTCCCGCTTTTTCTACGTCCACAATGGGAAATGGGTAGTCGCAACCTATGTTTACCCGATAAATGGATTGCTCTATTAATGTCATTTTGTGCGGTTCGTGAATTAACTCACTGGGTAAATTTGAAAGCTCAGGTACCCATTGCTTTATGAAAATACCATCTGGGTCATGGTCCTTACTCTGCTTAACTGGATTATACATTCTCACAATGTTAATGCCCGTTGTACCTGCCTGCATTTGAAATTGTGGATAATGAATGCCGGGCTCATAATCTAAAAATAATTGGGCTAAATGCTTTGTACCAGATCTCCAGTCCTGATATAAATGATGGCAAAGAAAACTTACCAGCATGGCTCTCATTCTGAAGTTTATCCATCCCGTTTTTTGCAAACATCGCATGCAGGCATCTACTAATGGATAACCTGTTTCTCCCTTTTCCCACGCGGCTATAAATACTTCATTCTTTTCGTGCTCAAGTAGCTCATAACCAGCATTGATACATTTGTTTTCGTAACTACAGTCCACCTCAAATTTTTGGATAAAATGACAATGCCATTTCAATCTGGTCATGAAATTCAAGTAGGAACCCCGGAAGGGTTTGCCTTTAGTTTGCTCAGACACAAACTGATAAACCTGCCTTATGGAAATGTTTCCCCAACTGAGATATGGACTTATTCTGCCACAAGAAGTTCGGCTGGCCAATGGTTTACTGATCGATTTACTGTAGGTTTTCCCCCTTTCCAACACAAAACTTTGCAAATATTTCCAGGCATACCGCTCTCCCGCAGGTTGATATGTGGATGGATAGGCTAATAACCTGTCCATTAGTTCCTTAGGAACAATAAAAGGATGTTTAACCTTAATTTCAGTGCCGATGTGGTAAATGTTCTCTATGACAGGCGAATGCATGGTGATGAACCAGTTTTTATCCCAGTTTTCCCTGTTTTTTATTCCCCTAACCACGCCATCCCGCTGGTATTCATGCCATATTATTTGTTGGGATTTGCAAAATGTAGCTATTTTTTTATCCCTTTCATAAGTTAGGGAAATACCGGATTCCTGATAACTGAACAGGTTTTTTATGGAAAAATTAGTAGCTAAATGGTTAAATACGTCCATGGCTTCTCCATAAAAAATTTGCGCTTTTTTATGAAATGGTTCCAGCGTTTTATTGAAGTCTTGTAAGGAGTAATACTGAAATTGCAAATGTCTGTCGCTTACATCACCATAGGTAATATGTTCAGGTTCAATGATAAATATAATAATATAGGGCAATCCCGCTGCTTCTGCCCGTTGAAGGGGATGGTGGTCCTGCGTTCGAATATCTCTCTTGAGCCAAACGACATTTATGCCCGACGTATTCATATTAAATGATTTCTGACAAGGCAACGTAAAATGAAGGGCAATGTTCTGTGGCTAACCGTTTACTTTTTTGTACCATGGATTCTTTTCTCGAATTTTATAGGAGTATGCCTGAAAAATCTTACTTTGCATCTAAATAGACGATATTACCAACAATTCAAAAATTAAAAAAAGATGAGGTTAAAAGGACTATGTTTTATCCTGACTATAGTATCATTCTCACAGATAAATGCTCAAAATGAGGTAACCCTGAGTCATAGAGATTCTACAAGAATTTCTCAGTTTATCATCAATTATGTGAACTCCCTGAATAATTATGCCCAAAATAGTTATCCGACAGAGGAGCGGATAAATATTGAAAAGGAATACTTCCTGTATGAAGGCGAGGGAAATGTGGTGCTCGATTTTCCTGATATACAACATCAGCAAAATTATCTGATCAGGGATTATTTGACAAGTATGAAAAATGAATCTATCATTTTACAATATGAAATAAATCAAATAGACATTTTAGATTGTACTTTCAAAGAGGATCATTTTTATGCGGTAAGAATTAACAAATTTGTCGTAAATAAAATGACAAATAAGATCTTATCTGCCAGGGAAATATTTAATTTAAAAATAGGCGATGATGGAAAAGTAAAAATTAATTATATTATTTCGTCTGTATTTCCTGAGATTTTTGCCTCGGCAACCTGTGTAAAACCAATTGTTTTAGCTCCTTTTGACATACAAATAATGACGGGGATAGCCACTTTTCTGGAAGATGGGAAGATAGGTTTTTCTGGGAATATTATGGCAAATCGTCCAAGTGCCATCACTGAAACAGGTATCGTTTGGAGTTATATCCCCAATCCTTCCTATAAAGATTTTAAAATGCCTGCCATCAATTCCATTGATCTGCTATTCTTAAATGTTACAGACCTTAATCCCGGGAAAGAGGTATTTTATAATGTGTACGCTATCGCAGAAAATGAAGTTTTTTACGGGGAATCCAATTCTTTTTTAGTGCCAAATGAGGTCAAAATACTAATTATTGATACGCCGAAGGTGATAGATGTTCAGGTTCCTGTTCAGGTTTCTTCTCCTACAACAAAACCTTCCATTGAATGGGTGGAAATTCCTGGAGGAACTTTTTTAATGGGTAGCCCCGCCAATGAACCTGGCAGGCAGGGCGACGAAGATCAGATTCAGATAACTATCAGCCCGTTTAAAATGTCAAAATACGAGATTACTTTTGCACAATATGATCTTTTTTGTGAAGAATCAGGTAGAGCTAAACCTAAGGATAATACCTGGGGAAGGGAAAACAGACCTGTTATCAATGTAAACTGGGTGGATGCCGATGCTTTTGCCAAATGGCTGGGTTGCAGATTGCCTACCGAAGCAGAGTGGGAATATGCTTGTAAAGCAGGAAGTGATACGCCTTTTAATACCGGAAATAATCTGACTACCGATCAGGCTAATTATGACGGAAATTATCCCTATAATGGAAATGCAACAGGGTCATATAGACAGAAAACCTCCCCCGTAGGTAGTTTTGCCCCTAATGCATGGGGTTTGTACGACATGCATGGCAATGTTTGGGAATGGTGCAGTAACTGGTATGGGGATTATCCCAATGCTCCCGCTAATAATCCTCAAGGTCCGTCGGAGGGACAGGTAAAAATTTATAGAGGCGGAAGCTGGGGTAGTGACGCCGAAGTTTCCCGCAGCGCTTATAGAAATCACCTGAATCCAAATAATAAATCGGACTTCATAGGTATAAGACTGGTTCTGGTAGAATGATAAATTGAAATAGATTTAATAAACGCTTATATTTGTAATAAACCAATGGAAGAAATGCAAATATCTGAACTCAACAAAAAAAAACTTGATTTGATTGACTGGATTAATCAGCTCTCAGATAAAAATACGATTGAGCTTCTTGATAAGCTGAAAAGTGCATCATCGAAAGATGATTGGTGGGATGAACTGTCAGATAATGAGCAAAAAAAATTACAAAATGGAATGAATGATATTAAGAAAGGAAATGTAATTTCGTCAGCTCAGTTTTGGAAAGAACTGAAAAATGTCTGAGAAAAAAAAGCGAATCGTTGAATATTCTAACATATTTTTATTTCAACTGCCAAACCCGGACATAATCAGTGGAAAAAACAGAGGGGAGATCTGCCACGTCGGGAAGTCCCACCCAGTCTTCCATAATTTCTGCATCAAAAACAATATGTAGCGGTCTGTGGAAATAATCGTTGATTCGTTGAAAAACTTCTTTCCCATCGATATACCAGACTAATTTTTCTGGCGTCCAAAGAAAACCGTAAACATGAAAATCGGCGTAAAAATCGTAAGGCATTAATTGCTTAAATGAATAATTGGGCAATTTGGTCTTCTTCTTATTAACCACCGATTCTACATAAGGTGTTTCATATCGGTGAATGGTAGCCCAAAAAGTACGTTGAAGCTGAGGATCAGGCAGTTTGCCAAAAAGTTCAAAAATATCAATTTCCTCAGAAGCATCCCCCTCCCGATATTTTTTATCGGCATCAAGCGGATCATATAACCAGAAAGCATTACAAACCCCGGAACGCATGGACCGGCTTCGGGCTTCAAAATAACCATACAAAATCCGGTGCTTACTTTTTACTATGGCGGTAGAAAATTTATCCAGCCCCCGCGCTTTGTTCTCCACACTCACTTCTGATGGATCAAGGCTTTTAGCTGATAATTCAAGATGACCATTTTTCACTGCCACATTGTTCCTATCAAAATAAGCAGGTTTTCTACCTACCCAGGCAGGATTAAAATCCCACCATTTTTCATTATTCAGCGTCGCGCCATCAAATTCATCACTGAAGGCAGGTACCCATTTCCACTCATTTCCTAAAGGGCAGACAGGTATTTCCGTGTCGGATTGTGCCCTTACCTGAACTACCACAAATAGGAAGAGACTGATACATTGAATAACCCTGTTCATGATATTATTTTTTTAATGTAACCTGTATTTTTCCCTGAATATTTTCAAAAACCCATTTCCCATTTTTTAAGGTCGGGGAAATAGAGGTCCCTGCTATTTGAAGGCTACCTATTCCTTTTTGAAAAACAGGCAGTTCTAACCTTGCTTTCATTCCTTTAGGCAACTCCAGATCTACCTGATAATTCTTTTCATCCTGTGTGATTTTCTCATAAATGGAGCCAAGGGCAGTAGGAACACGAATCTCTGCCAGGGTTAAGGTGCCAATTTCAGGTTTGATAGATGCCTCAGCAAATCCGGGAGCAGACGGTTGAATGCCCATCAGACGGAAGGCAATAAGATTGGACGGAGCAGCTCCCCAGGCATGATTCCAGTCCATATTGGGCTTAAATTTTAAATCCCATGCCTCCATGGTCATACCTGCACCGACTTCAATCATGTGATACCAGCCTCTTTCGTCTTTTTTTGTAAGCATTTCCAAGGCATAATCTCCCATGCCTTCATTGTATAAAGCATCCATAAAAAATTGCGATGCATAAACACTGCAAGCCATATCTTTTGACTTAATAAATTCTTTCACGCGCTCTTTATTTTCCTCTTTTACCAAACCAAAACAGAGCGCAAAGAAATTGGCATGGAAAGAACTGTGAGAGGTGGTATCTCCGTCTTTCATCAGGCCTGATGAAGGGTCAACAAACTGATTATTATAATTTTGGAATAAGTTTTTGACTTTTTGATCATAATATTTTACGTCATACTGATGACCGGTTATTTCGGCAAATTTTTTCATCAGCACTATCGATTGGTAATAATAGGCGTTGATAACACTGTTATAGTCGCAAAAAACAAAATTATCTGATTCACCGATATATTCGGGCCCGGCTACCTTATTTCCCCTCTGTGGCCAGTCCGTAATGTCCCTAAGACTTTCTTTTCTATCAAAAGTTATATAATGGATGGAATCGAGGAATGATTTTCGCTGCGGCTTTGCGGTTGTGCTAATAAGTCCATTGGGTTGTTCAAAGGCCTCCAGTGTTTTAAGTTTAAGCAGATCATAGTATTTTTTAATCAAAGCCGTATTTCCTGAATATAGATAGTCATACCAGGCAATCTGATGCATTTGCAAATGCCATTCGGTGGGCCAGGTTGGATGAAGCATGAGGTGTTCAAAGGTATTTCGGGCAAGGCTATATTCCGTGTCCAATGCATAATGGGACAGTTGATTGATCAGGGCATCTGCCTCATAAGGTATCCTTTCCCTATCCCCATCGATATATAAACCCATGAAAGAGGTCGCTTTAATGGTGTGTTTACACAAATCCCAAATGGCATTCAAAGCCTTGTCATTACTTTTGAAGGAAGAAGCCTGCTCGTTAAACCGGTAATGAAAATATTCTCTTGAAAGGTTTATTTTACCTGCATAAGGGCTTTTTTCAATTTCTGCATACCTGAATGGCGCCACAATCCCCATAGAAATGGGAAGACGGATAGCATTTCCCGAGGTATTTTTCTTATCTGGCACGTTGGGCAGAAAAAGGATATCTGCTGTATTTTTTGTCACCATATAACGGTAAAAGCGAATATTTCCACCCGGTTTCCTGTCAATTTTACCTGATTCGTCTAATTTTTCCCCAATATAAATGACAGCGGTATCACCTGAAGAAAGCATAGAGATATCCACCCTTAATTTTCCAAAAAAATCTTTTTCAAAATCATATAAGATATTTCCGTTGGGAAGATTTATCTTTTTCGCACTGGATTGTACCTTTTTTTCAATCAGGAGGCTATCCATTTTAGACTGGGAAAACCCGGAAATGGAAAGAATAATTCCCAATGGAATGCTGAAAAATTTATAAGACATCATCATACTTTAATTTTCAAATTAAGGTTCATAAGTGTAATATAGGTAATAACCCTTGTACCAAAAAAATAAGAAAGGCTTATTTTTATTTGCGACACTATATTTACCTTTATAAAATAAAATCATGAGTTAATGATTCGTCGGGCTTACATTTAAATAATAAATGCTATTAAGAATAAAAAATAAACTTACTTTTAATAATTGAACAACAAAGGGAACTGAAATACTGGCAAGCTTTTACGGAAGGTGATATTTCAGCTTTCGAAGCCATTTATACTGGAAAATTTTTACTGTGTCTAATTCGTGGCTTTTTAACGCTATCTTCAATCAAAATCTATGAAAAATCTTCTCTTCCTATTGCTTTTTCTTTCTTTAGGGCATATTTCAACGGCCCAAAAAACGAAAAAGCCTAATATTATTTTTATTCTTGCCGATGACTTAGGTATTGGAAACATTAGTTGTTATGGTTCAGATCAGTTTAAAACACCGAATATTGATAAACTGGCCAGCACCGGTATGCGTTTCACTCACGGTTATACAGCTCCATTGTGCGGCCCTTCCAGAGCATTGATTCTGACCGGTCGCCAACCTTTTCGCACGGGAACAACAAATCAGGATAGGGTTGGTAAATTGGAACCTGCGAAAGAAATTTGTTTGCCAAGTGTGTTGAAAACAGCAGGTTACACCTCTCTAATGGTGGGAAAATGGTCCCAATTTCCCTTGCAGCCTTCTGATTTTGGTTTCGATGAATATATGCGCTTTCAAGCCAGTGGTAAATACTGGAATACCCAGCCTTCAAATAAATCTTATACAAAAAACGGGAATGTGGTGCCTCTTCTGGATGGCGAATATCTTCCCGATCTGATGCATAATCAAGTGGTTGATTTTATTTCGAAAAATAAGAAAAATCCTTTCTTTGCTTATTATTCCATGTCCCATATCCATGGTGAAATTTTACCAACTCCAGATAGTAAACCCGATAGTAAAGACCTTTACACCGATAATATTAATTATATGGACAAGCTGGTCGGAAAATTAGTTAAGGCATTGGATAGCTTGAAAATGAGGGAAAATACATTAATCGTTTTTATGGGTGACAATGGTACAGCTGCCGAAGGTGCTACCAGAGCTACTGTAAACGGGAAAAAGTTGTCAGGTAAAAAAGGGGATATGCTCGAATGTGGTAGCTTAGTACCATGGATTGTAAACTGGAAATCAGGTATTAAAGCGGGTAAAGTTATCAATGATTTGGTGGATGCAACAGACTGGATGCCTACTTTTGCCGCCTTGACAGGTGCTAAATTGCCTGAAAATGTGATATTAGATGGGAAAAGTTTTGCTCCTCAACTCAAAGGTGAAAAAGGAACGCCCAGGGAATGGATTTTTATGGAACTTGGTAATCAATGGTACGTTAGAGAGGATAAATGGAAGTTGACCAGGGCTAATGAACTTTTTGATATGCGAAATGCGCCTTTTGAGGAAATATTGATTCCCGCAGACTCAAAAGATGAATTAGCGATGTCTGCTCGACAGAGACTTTCTGCTGTATTGAAATCCATTAATCCGGAAGGGGGCATTATAGATGATGCCGATGGCAGTGGCAGGCATAAAAGTAATGTGGACAAAAAAAATGCACAGAAGAAAGGTACTGGTCTATAATTGGAAAAACCCCCTAACACAATAACTAAAAATGACAAAAATATTTTTTCAAATTGCTGTTTGTATCGCTTTCTTTGGCAGCCATACCTTTGCTCAGAAGGCTAAACCAAACGTGCTTTTTATCGCCGTGGACGACTTAAAGCCACTTCTTAATTGTTATGGGGAAAGTCAAATGATTACCCCAAATATTGATCGATTGGCCAAAATGGGGACCGTATTTATGAATAATTATTGTCAACAGGCCGTTTGTGCTCCAACCAGAGCAAGCCTTCTTACAGGACAAAGGCCCGATTATACCAGAATATGGGATTTGAAAACACAAATTCGGGATATGGTACCAAATATTGTTACCCTTCCCCAGTATTTTAGGGGAAATGGCTACGTGACCGCTACCATCGGAAAAATGTTCGATCAACGTTCTGTCGATAAAGGTATGGATATTCCCTCCTGGTCGGTGCCTACAGGGGGTTATGGCAAAATGTCGCCATCCGATTATGCCAAAGGGTATGAAAATCCAACAAATGGGTATCAATCGATCGAAACTAAGGCCAAACTGGCCAAAATAGAGGTTGACGCAAGAGCAAAGGGGCTCAATGGTGCAGAATTAGTGGAATTTCTCTCAAAAAACAGAGGCCCTGCCGTAGAATCTGCCGATGTACCCGATGATGCTTACACTGATGGTATCGTCGCTAAAAAAGCAGTGGCCATGCTGTCTCAATTTGCAAAAGAGAAAAAACGATTTTTCTACGCCGTTGGCTTTGTAAAACCGCACCTTCCTTTTATTTCCCCAAAGAAATACTGGGACCTTTATGACCGATCTAAAATAAATATTTCACCTGTCCAGCATTTGAGCAACGGAGCTCCTTCCTTCGCTGCGCAAAATTCCGGCGAATTAATTAATAGTTATTTTAAAAGTAATTTTGAACGATTTAACGAGGGTTCAATACCACAAAATGAGGACGTTCAAAAGGAATTGATCCATGGATATTATGCAGCAGTAAGTTATATGGACGCTCAGGTGGGCAAATTATTAGATGAATTGGAAAGGTCTGGTCTGGACAAAAATACGATTATTGTTCTTTGGGGCGATCATGGCTGGCATCTCGGTGACCATGGCCTTTGGTGCAAACATGACAATTATGAACAAGCTACCCGTGCACCATTAATTATCTCCTCTCCAGGTTTCAAAGGCGGACAAAAGGCACAAGGTTTGTCGGAATTTGTTGATATTTTTCCAACCTTAACTGATTTAGCCGGACTTAAACTACCCGACGGATTGGCGGGTAAAAGCCTGGTTCCGATGCTGAAAAACCCTAAAGCTGAGGTTAAAAGTTATGCTCAAAGTCAATATCCTCGTAATGGGGATAAGATAATGGGGTACACTATACGTACAAAGCAATATCGTTATGTCGCCTGGTATGAAGAAAATTTTAGAAAAAAGAAGATTCTCGGTGATGTGAAACCTGTCGCTGTGGAACTTTATGATTATAAAAAAGATGCCCTGGAAAGGGATAATCTGGCGGAACGGCCAGAATACAAAGAGGTGTTGAAAAACCATGAAAGATGGATGAATGAATTTTTAACTACCCAAAAACATTCCTGGTAAGGTTTATTTCATTTGAAATAGATGTATCTTCCAAACCATAACCCTTTTGAGATGTCAACCAGAGATATTATCGTTTTATTCGTATTTACCTTAAGTTTAAACACCTTAGGCTTGGCTCAAAAGGCGCCCGCTACTTTTTTAATTCATGGCGAAGTATTATTGAAAAATAAACAAGCTATTATTAATCAGGAGGTAGAAAAATTAAAGGCTTTAAAAAATGTCCAGGCGAAGGCAGATCAAATAGTAAAAGAAGGGAAGATATATTCTGTAATGAATAAAAAAAAGGTGCCGCCAAGTGGCGATAAACATGACTATATGAGTCAGGCTCCTTACTGGTGGGCAGATACCACAAAACCCGACGGGCTTCCCTACATTCGCAGGGATGGGGAGAGAAATCCTGAATATTATGATATCAGCGACTCCGAAGAAATGGATTATATCATCGATGATACGGAAATATTGGCCCTCGCTTTCTATTTTACAAAAGAAGAACGATATGCCGCTCATGCTGCGCGATTACTCAAAACCTGGTTTCTGAATCCTGAAACCAGGCAAAATCCTAATTTGAATTTTGGACAGGGTATTCCCGGCATAAACACGGGGCGAGGTATCGGTATCATCGAAACGCGCTCCTTTCCAAGACTCATCGATGCCACCATATTCTTGAAAGAATCTAAAAATTGGTCAAAAGAAGATCATAAAGGACTTAAAAAATGGTTTGCCGATTATCTGACCTGGCTTACAGAAAGCCCCTTGGGAAAGGATGAGGCCGATGAGCACAATAATCATGGCACCTATTATGACGTGCAAATTATCGCTTATGCGCTATTTACAGATCAACCTGCATTAGCTAAAAAGCAGATTGAAGTGGCAAAATCCCGCATTCAAAGTCAATTACAACCCGACGGCAGCCAACCTTTTGAACTGGAACGGACCGTTTCCTGGGGATACACAAACATGAATCTTGCCGGCTTTTTTAAAATCGCCAGGCTGGCTGAAAATGTGCAGGCTAATCTATGGAATTATGAAACGACCGATGGGAAAGGTCTCCAAAAAAGTTTACAATGGCTGATTCCCTATTTGAAAAATGAAAAAGTATGGGAATTCAAACAGATAAAGGAATTGGAATACGACAATACGCTCTGGCTCCTGAAAATGGCCTCAAAAAAATATGCAAATACTATGTATGACGCATTGGTCAATAATATTTGTCAAAAAGATTGTCTGACCGATGTGGACATATTGACCTTCTGAGCATAGAAAAAGGAGAAGTGGATTGTGTTGTGCTTTTTGACTACATTTGTTTGATTCCATCCATTCTTCGGTAAATCAAAAAAGAAATGTCTGATTTTATAACACTGAATACAATACTTGGAAATGGGAAATCCTATAAGGTACCCATTTACCAGCGAGATTATTCGGGGTCAAAAGACGACTGGGAAGACTTATGGCATGATATTCTGGAAATTCCAAACGATAAGACTCATTATCTCGGTTATATAGTTTTGCAACCAGAAAATGAAAGTAAGGATTCTTATTGGATCATTGATGGTCAGCAAAGATTGACCACACTCTCCATTTTATGCCTTGCTGTAACTTCTTTAATCAAGAAATGGTCTGTTGAAGGTATAGACACAGAGGATAATAAAATCAGATTTGATAAAATTACAGAGAGGTATTTGGGTAATTTCTCCTTATCCAAATTATCCATTGACCCAAAGCTTACGTTAAACAGGAATAACGACGATTATTATAAAAGTTGGTTGTTAAAGTTAAGGCAGCCAATCGCATTATCAAAATTAAAACCTTCTCAAAAACTGCTGCAAAATGCCTTTGATTATTATTTCGAGCAGTTGCAAAACCATTTCAAGCTTAATAAGTCCGGTGCTGATCTATCTGAATTTTTGGAAAAAATAGTCGGCAATGGAATTATTTTTACTCAAATTGTTGTAACCAATGACCTGGATGCGTATAAAGTTTTTGAATCACTCAATGCACGTGGCGTAAAGTTATCAACAGCGGATTTATTAAAGAATTATCTGTTCAAATTGTTGCATCATTTAGGGGAGCTCGATTTAAATGAGGCTGAACGGCAATGGCAAAACATGACAGATACGATTAGAACGAATGATTTAACTACCTACATTCGTCAGTTTTGGAACAGCAAAAATAAACTCGAACGCCAACCTTCTTTATTTAAGGCGATTAAAAGAGAAATTAATACAGCAGAAAAAGCTATTCATTTTTTAAACGAATTGGAGCAAAACAGTTTTTTTTATACCGCTTTTAACAATCCTAATGATGATTTATGGGACAAAAAAGAAGAAAGGTCTTCCCTGAATCTACTGTATTTATTAAATGAAACCACTTGTTTTTCTTTGATGATTGCAGCCCTTAATAATTTGTCGAGAATGGAATTTAAAAAGGTATTAAAGGAACTTTCCATGATTACTTTTAGATACCATTTATGCGATCTTAATCCTAACGAAGCAGAAAGAGTCTTTAGTGAGGTGGCTAAAGAGTTGTCGCATAAAAAGTTAACTTCGGCAAAAGAGGTCATTTTGGCTTTAAAATCGATTTATGTTTCAGATGATAATTTTGAGCAATCTTTTTCAACAGTGTCGATGAATACGCGGAGAAAAAAGGATTTAGTAAAATATATCCTGGTAAAAATGGAGAATCAAATAGCAAATCAAGATTATCAACCAGAAGAAGCAATAAGTACCATCGAACATATTTTACCTGAAAATCCTGGCATTTCATGGGATGTATATTTTGCTTCAGATATACAGGAAGACTATATCCATCGATTAGGAAACTATACCTTGTTGGAATCCAGTATTAATAATAAGCTGGATAACCAAATGCTTTTTGCCGATAAATTGGACAGGTATAAAAAATCTTCCTTTAAACTAAGCAATGAATATTGTAATTATGAAAAATTTACCCCTGTAGAAATAGCCTTGAGGCAAGAGAAAATGGCCAAAATAGCTAAGGGTATTTGGAGAAGCAGTTTTATTTAATCGATATTTTATCAAGAGTTAAAAACTCGAAGCCATTGTTCGACGCAATGGTTATCAGGGGTTGTATGCTTTCCCGGAATTTTTCTTTGGAAAAATGCGTGGTCAAATCAGGAAAAATGGTCAGATAATCCTCCAGTAATTTATTGTTTGGACTCTTGGTTCTGATGATGTCAAAAGCCGTTTTTTGCAAATCATAAAATGGATTGAAATAAAGATCCATCGGGGGTAGTTTGTCACTTTTTGAACTGTTAAATGATTTGTTTGCAGGAATCAAATTCCAGATTAAATCGTGAGAAACAAAATGATAAGGGATGAAATGTTCCACGGCATAATTTCCTATCGTCAATGCATCGCCTGTATAAATGCAAGGTACGGAGCCGAGTTCCTTCAACACAACGTCCCAATATTTAGTTCGTTGAATATTCAAACTGTTTCTAAAGGCTGGTTTTATTAATTTATTGGGAATATCAGGTACATTTGGATTTTTGGATTGTAAGAAAAGGGCAAGATTCCAGACACAAAAATCTTTTAGCATTCTGGCATTGGCAAACAAATAATTTTCCCATAAAGGATTGATTTCAATAGTGTCGTCGTGCAAGGCGTACAAGCAATTTTCGGAAAAGGATTTTGACAACCTGTATATGTCATTTTTATCTTTTTTCGCAAACCAGGGACTGAGGAACCAATGGGGAACATTTTTATTGAAATGCCAAAGCTGACTTTCCGTTGTCTTGTTGGTTGTAGTTGATAATTTATGAAATACGGAGGCCTGTTTCTCATCTATCGGAATTTTTTCCACCGTGTTCACGAACTTGATAGTTTGTTGAATCAGATCTTGTTTTCCGAAGGAGACATGGAAATAATTAACAGTGAACCAGGCATTTGAAATCATTCTGGCGAACAAGTTCCTTTTGGGAATAACCAGATGATTCACCTCAATTTCCTGAAGAATAGCCAATAGCCAATAAAATTTATAGGTAGAAGTCGTGTTGTTAAAGCACGCAGCCAAAAGATTTACAGGTAATTCATTTGAATTAGGAAGATGCATTTTCAGCGTACAATCAACGTTTCATAATTAAAGCAAAGGGTTTGTAAATGTAAATATTTATTTGTGAACCCCCTAATTTTAAAAGACAATTAGGGTCAATTTTAATATATGTTTCGAAAAATGGTATAATTTTAAATATCTTTCAGAAAAATTAAGGTGCTTCTTGTTCCCAAAAGTAATTCCTTGAATCTGAAGAAGCGTTTAATCGAATTTGGTTATCTTGTTGATTGATAATTAAATATTTTTAAACAATGAAGCAAAATAGAATCATTTTACTCCATGGCTTTAATTCTGGGCCAGGTCAGAAAGCAGAGGAAATCAAAGCGTATCTGGAAGAACATCTGATGGAAGCTGATTATGAATTAATAGCACCGCAACTCAGTTATGAACCTAAAAAGGCAATAGATGAAATAAACCGGCTCATAGAAGAACACCAGACAGGAAGCATATTCGTGGTTGGTACCTCATTAGGAGGATTTTACACCAACTATTTCCGAACAAAATTCAGAGATGACAGAGTGGTAGCACACGCCATCAATCCTAGTTGGAGACCTACGCTCACTTTACTTACCGCCAGGGATACAGTGCAGGAAAATTTTAAAACCGGAGAAAAATGGATATTTACATCCGAATATATGGATCAACTCGAAGAGTTTGAACATTTTGTCCTTACAAATCTGAAGGACTATAAGGGAAATAAATATGCCATTCATCTGGCAACGGAAGATGAATTACTAAATTTTGATGAGCTTCGGGCTTATATGGAAGAAAATGAAGTAAACCCTGACCTTTATTTTTATGAAACAGATCATCGTTTTGGAAATATTAAAGAAGTGCTGGGGAGAATGTTAGGTTAAGGATGTTGTTGTGAAACAAAATGAGTTGTAACTACGTTGTAACTACATAAATGTAAAAATATGATATCTATTCAGGTTTCAATTGTTCAGGTTGGAAACTCAAAAGGGATTAGATTAAGTAAAACCCTTTTAGATAAATACCAAATTACCAATAAGGTAGAATTGGTTTTGGAGAATGATTATATCATTCTAAAACCGGTTACCGAACCACGAAAAAACTGGGAAAATGCCTTTGCAGAAATGCATAAAAACGGAGATGACAAGTTGCTTATAGATAGTGTATTTGATGACGAAAAATGGGATTAAACGATGCCAACTTTTTTACAATATGACATTATTGTTGTTAATTTAGACCCGACTATGGGTAGCGAAATTAAGAAAAAACGCCCATGTGTTATTATTTCGCCAAACGAAATGAACAAACATCTGGACACGCTTGTCGTTTGTCCTGTAACCTCCCAATCAAGAAACTATCCGACAAGGGTACGTTTTGATTTGGATGGACAAGAAAATTGGATAGTAATAGATCAAATTCGGGCCATAGACAAGAGTAGGGTAACAAAAACGATAGGATTTCTGGCAGAAGTAACAATTAAGCAAGTGAAGGATATTTTCAAAGAAACCTACATAGACTGAGTTGAAGACGTGACGCCTCGAACTTCATTTTTGAAAAAAGACAAAAAACAGGCATTTGATAAAGCAGAAAACGAAACCATTGAAAAAATAATTAAATATACCGGGCTGACAAAGGAAGAAATCGAAAAACTGTAATATATTGATAATGAGTTCGTAAAGTTTCAGTAGAAAGGCGAAGCACTGCGTTTTCACCCCATTTTAATTATTTAATAAATCTTTAGAGGTGGCCAATGCAATGACCCTGCCATTTTCGCCAACGGCATTGTAGAAATGATAAACAACGCCCTTCCATTTAACTACCCAGGGCTTATGCGCATACGTTTTATCGTACTTTTCGGAAGGTGCTATCAAATCTGGACCATTCCAGTCTGTCCAGTGGATAAGATCATAAGAACAGGCAAATCTTTCAAAAGCACCAGGTTTCCAGAAGGCGCCAAAATAAAACATCACATAGATATCGCCAATTTGAGCTATTTGAGCATCACCACAAATTCCTTTGCCTTTGGTAATCACAGGATCTTTCCCAAACCGTTTCCAGTGAATCATATCCCTGGAAACCGCCATACCAATACTTTCATAGCGGGCAGTATCCCCTTTTGCGTTGTAATACATGACAAAAGGGTAACCGGTATGTTGTTTATGATCCCTTATAACCAGACTTTTGTAAATAGTCTTATTTTCAAACCATCTGGCATCGTCATCATCAGGTGAAAGAATAGGTTTATGATTGCTTTCCCATATTTTCGGTTTTGACACTACGGGAGAGGTGGCCAGACCAATTTTAAGGGTACCCGATTCATAGCCAGCCGTATTTCCCCCCAGATAAGTCATCCAGTATTTGTTCTGATATTTTTCCACGGCATAGTCTCCTTCCCACTGAGTATTGACGAGAGAAACATATCCCGCTTTTTGATTAGCGTCCCAGGTATTTTCTGAAAATGCCATTATTTTCCCTTTTGGTTTCCAGTTCAGGAGGTCATCACTTTCCGAGAGCCACGTTTCATAACCTTTCCCATCAAAAACAATATAGGTCATATACCATCGCTTGTTTTTACGGAAAATAGTAGGGCTGTCCACCAATTTGTTTGTATCAGGATGCTTAAAAACCACCCCATATTTGAACGGCGTTTTAATCTCATTATAAATGCGTTCCATTTCTTCCGGTGGCACTTCCTTGTTTGAGCCATCTTTCACCAAATTTCCGGCGAACAAAAAACTAAGAATAAAAAGCAGGATATATTTCATGGTATAAAAAGTATGTTGAAGTCATCAGGTATGGCCACTTGATTAAAGATAGTAAAATAC
>JANQZX010000082.1:0-1113 GCA_030728245.1 Saprospiraceae bacterium
GTATCTCTCACTAAAAAAGGAGGTGTAACCTCACTCCCCCCGATATATTGCCCCGCTCGTCAACGTCTCCTTAACTTCTACAGAATGTAGATAGGGTATTTTGTTAATCATTTTTTGCCAAATCCAAACGGCAATGAGTTCCGCTGTTGGATTTTCCAACCCAGGTACCTCATTCAATACTTTGTGATCTATTTCATGAACTATGGGTTCCCATACTTTTTTGAAATGTCCGAAGTCTTCTACCCATCCCAGGGTAGCGTCAATAGGCCCTTTGGCAGAGATTTTTACATGGTAAGTATGTCCATGCATATTTTTACACTTATGTCCTTCAGGTACATTGGGTAAATAATGGGCTGAATCAAAACTAAACTCTTTATATATCTCAATAAATGGCATGATTAACTTTTTGCCGCAAATCTACATTTTTTTACGTATTCATCCCAATTTAAATTGGTTGGTTAGGGTGATACTTTTATCTAAGCCCCATTTTTTTCTTACCATAATTTCCCATTTTATAGCCTTTCCAAGATTTATCTTTCCTACTACATTGATGAATCCTCCTTTCCCATAATACGGTTTTAATCCGTAAACGCCCGTTACCTGCTGTTCGAAATGGTAAAATCGAACCTCATACCCTGGTGTTCGGTAAAAGCCACATCGGGCCGATAATGTCCATTGAACACTTATTTTCTTATACCATCCCTCTACCCAAATGGAATAGCCAGATAGCTTTTTTTCAACAATGTTTATCCTGCCCCAATCAAATCGGTAACGCCATAATATCGATTTTCCGGGAATTTCCAGATGGGCTCTATATTGTTGTCGATGGTAAAATTGTACTCCCTCAAAGGATTTACTAGTCTCTTCCTCATTTTTATAGTGCCATTCGGCATAAAATTTTATGCCCTTTCGTTTTTCATACGCTATTCTTCCTCT
Organism: Saprospiraceae bacterium; assembly: GCA_030728245.1. GTDB lineage: Bacteria > Bacteroidota > Bacteroidia > Chitinophagales > Saprospiraceae > BJGN01. The sequence goes on from JANQZX010000082.1 coordinate 937, forward strand.
TTGTTCGGTACCTCTCGTCGGACTGTTTATTTGATATCTTACCCAAGGATGTACATAAAAGTCATTGAAAATGGAGATTTTCCATAGCTGATGGATCTGATAAATAAGCCCGACATATATACCCCGTTCGTTTCTATTCACACTATTTTCTCCCCAGGCCTGACTCAATATTCCCTG
>JANQZX010000082.1:1213-24376 GCA_030728245.1 Saprospiraceae bacterium
ACAATGAGTCCTCTGTAAAATCCATTTTCTGCAAATGATTTATGTGCACTTATCTGCATCGGATTTCTTGAAATATCTGTAGTCTGTATGCTTTTAAACGCTCCGTAGGACGCATTAAGTAAACCCTGTCCCCACGATGTTTTATAATCTCCAAGGAAAATAATGGGTCCATTTTTTATTTTACTCTGAAAAGTAAGAAAAAAGGACAGATAATCAGGTTTTCCATTTTTAAATAATGTTTCACCTGGATCTTTTTCCATAGAAATACCCATTTTTAGTCTGTCAAAGGGTGAATACCGAATATTTATACCTATATACTGATTGTCACCTTGCCAATCATCTTGCTTTTTTACATTGAAGGGACTCGTTCTGATGGTTGATTGCCATCTGTCCTTCAAAATCCAGGTTTCATTCTTTGTTGGAAGCGATAAGGTATTGTTGTTTAGAACGATAAAGGGAATCAAGGTGGATATGGTTAAAGAATCCCACAATGGGACCGCTTGTATGCCGTAAAGGTTAACGAAACTGCCTATCTGATTTCGATACAGTAAAAAGGATTTTATTTGCTCCTTACTTAGCAATCTTAATTGATTCAACTCGGCTTCACTTATTTTGTTTATCGAATAAGTCGTTCTTGAACTGTCTTTTTTTTGACTTGAAAGGCGATCTAACTGATCTTCTACATCAACATCCTGGTCAGAATAGTTTGAAATCACATCTTCCAGCTTAAATATTTCTTTTTGATGTTCAGTAACCTGAGCAGGGATACTAAGAGATAAAAAAGAGAAAATAACAAATAATAAAATAATATACATCTTCATGATCATGGTTTTCATCATCAGGAAGGTCGTTTCAGAAAAGGGTATTTTGTCCTAAATCAATCCAATATATCTTTCATTGAGCATCCGATAATCCTGCTTTCCAGCCAGATCGGGAAATTCAGATAGGCTACACTCCTCAATTCTTTAATATCTTTTTCAAAGGTATTCATCTCCTTTTTCATTTTTATAAGTAGGCCTAATTTCTCGCTTAATGGACTGTTAATAAGTGTTTTAACAAATTTTAACATTAAGCGTTGGATGGGCGTTATCTCATTTGAAGAGGCAAAGGTCCTTTGAATAGATAATAACAGTGAACTTGAAAAGTCATAATTTCCAAGTTCATAATGGCAAAGTAAGTGTAAAAATCGAGCATTGAAGTGTAAGTCTGTTCTTAAAAATTTATGCTGCTGGTGGATTATTAAGTTTAATTCGTCTAAGGTCTTGGAATGATCCCCACAAACAAAATTGATATAGGCCGCTTTGTAATGAAATAATAAGACCCTGTGAGTATCCATATAAGTCGAAAATCTGGTCAAATCTTCTTTCTTAACCTCTAACCATTTTTTAGCATCCTCATATTTCTTATTTAAAAAGCACAGATTTAAAGCGGCGAGATAGCTGTATTGAAATGCCAGTAAATTAGAGGAAAAGGTGAAATTAATTTCATTGTTTTCAATGAATTGATTCAATTCTCTATGGTAAATAGTGTATTCATTCAAATCTTTCTGTAAAAATAAAAAGGTGAGAAGATAATAAAGGCCTCTTAAATATAAATCTGGATCTTGTCTTTGAATATTAGGATTTGCCTGGAATAAGTTTACCCAAAGCCTGGTTTGATTGATGGCAGAGGGGAGATCGAGCAATATATAATGGTACCACGAAAAAGCTTGATATAAATTGATTTTTTCAAAAAAAGTAAGTTGCCAGGCATTCATCTCTTTAGGAAGTTGTTCATAAAAATATGATTTCACTTCGTTTTGTGTTTCTTCATTGATGGCATGCCCTTTTTCAATATACCATCCATGTATTTGTATGGTTAAATTTGAAAGTCTGCTTGTTGAGTAAGTAATGGAACTTCGTCTTGCCGTTTCCTCTAATAAGGTTTCCATTTTGTTTAAAACCTGTCTACTACGTGTAATATGCCTCGTTTCAATGAGTTTTTGAAATTCCAGTATCTCCAAATGCAATACATCCTGATGATTAGCAACAGCCGTACTTTTTATTTTTTCGAGCAAATGTAAACTCTGCATATACATACCTCTGGCATATAAAATTCTGGCAAAATCCAACTGCTCCCTTATTTGTAAATCTATATGCTTATTTGTATGTATAAGCCGCAGACTGATTAATATTTGGGTAAAAAGATGCCTTTTTAAATTGGCAAATTGTGTCATATTCTCAATAGGAAGGTTCTTTTTAATTTCTCCCTCGTCATATTTCTTTTGCTTTTCCATCATTTGAAATAAAGCGAGAAACTTTGTTTCAGGTCCCTGGCTCAATCTGCCCACATAAATAGAGAAATTTCGCTTTTCCGCTTTATTTAATGATTTTATTAAGGTAAATAGCGGGTCAGATAATTGATTGGACATAACATTTTATTTGACATAAAATATTGATTAACAATATTGTAAATAAAAATAGTAAGTTTGAATATAACAAATATAACAGAACATTGAATAGGGTGTATTTTAATACAAACTTAAATTTACCATTGTAATAAAAAAACATCCATTTTTATATTGAAAGATAATAAAGTCGGCAATTATTTTTTCGAAAAATGGGGTTTTAAAATTATTCATTGGATTAAACTGTTTTATTATGAAAAAAATTGAAGCTATTATTCGCCTTTCGAGGTTTGACAAAATCAGAGATGCACTGGCTCTCATCGGCATCAATTTTTTTACGTTACAAGACGTAAAAGGATTTGGACTTCAAAAAGGTGAGAAAATGGTTTACAGAGGCAGTGTTTATGATGCTGATTATATTGCACGTTTACAAATTGATATTTTAACTACCGATGATATGGTCGATGCTGTAGTTGATGCGATCATTTCTTCTGGAAAGACAGGTGATGTTGGTGACGGTAAAATCATTGTTTATGATGTACAGGAAGTAGTTAGAATACGTACAGGTGAGAAAGGGTCTGAAGCTGTTTAGCCGAACCCGTTTAACAATTAATTTCCTTAATTAAGTCAAGTAATATTATGAATGAATCAATTTTTGTGACCAATAATTTATGGATGATGATTTCAACCATTTTGGTCTTTTCCATGCACTTAGGTTTTGCTACGTTGGAAGCTGGACTTGTGCAAAAGAAAAATGTGGTTAACATTTTATTTAAAAATACCATGATTGTATGTATTGGTTTATTAACCTATACTTTAGTCGGTTTCAATCTTATGTATCCTGGAGCTGATTATGCCGGTGGATTTTTTGGATTTAGTGGTTTTGGCCTTTCAGTGCCTGAAGGTAATCCTATAGATTATGCGGGAGGTAATTATACCTATTGGACAGATTTTATTTTTCAGGGTATGTTTGCCGCTACTTGTGCAACCATTGTTTCTGGTGCTGTAGCTGAAAGAATTAAGTTAATGCCATTTTTGATTTTCTCTATTATATTCGTCGCATTTTGCTATCCTATTACTGGATTCTGGCAATGGGGTGGTGGTTGGTTAAAGGAAGCAGGATTTTATGACTTCGCTGGTTCAACCCTGGTTCATGCAGCAGGTGGCTTCGCAGCATTGGCAGCTGTCATTGTTTTAGGTCCAAGAAGAGGAAAATATACGACGTATGGAATTAAGCCGATTCCTGGTCATAGCATGCCTCTGGCTACTATCGGTGTATTTTTGTTATGGTTTGGTTGGTTCGGTTTCAACGGTGGATCCGTGCTTTCTGCCAATCCAATGGCTGTTTCTTTAGTTTTTGTAACTACTAGTTTAGCTGCAGCGGCAGGTGCAGTAACAGCTCTTTTTACTTCTTATTTCTTATTCAAATCTTATGATTTGTCGATGGTTTTAAATGGTATTTTGGGTGGTCTCGTTGCCATTACGGCTGGAGCAGATCAAATGTCTCCGACTGATTCAATTGTAATTGGTGGTATAGCTGGTATCATTATTCCTTTTTCTGTTGTCTTTTTCGATAAAATCAAAATTGATGATCCCGTTGGTGCCACTTCGGTGCACATGGTATGTGGTGTATGGGGTACTTTAGCTGTGGGTATATTTGGTGTAAAGGGTGGTTTGGGTCAATTAGGTATCCAGTTCATGGGTGTTGCAGCAGTGGGTGTATTTTCCTTTGTGGCTGCGTTTATCATTATGTATGTACTTAAAATAACTACAGGTATCAGAGTTTCTGAAGAAGAAGAAATTAAAGGTCTGGACGTTTGTGAGCACGAAATGTCTGCTTATGCAGATTCGCCTGCAGAACAGATGGCTGGCTTTAAAATGTAAACTAAATAAAGACACCTGGTCGGCAAACCAGGTGTCGAAGACAGAAAAACGGCTTCCCATTTTCCTTAATTAAGCAAAGCAAATATACATAGATTCCTAATATTATGTATTAGTGGATTTAAATGTATGGATTAAGGGAAGCCGGTGTTTTAAAACAACTCTTTATTAATCCATTATTTAAATTATTCACTATGAGTAAGGTTATCTTATTTAGAGGCATACTATTATGCTCATTATTTGCTGTTATTTTTGCAAACAACGCAATGTCACAGGGAACAGCAACGGCTACTCCTGAAGAAGCGAAAGAAGAAGAAAAAGCTTCGGAAGCTCCATTTGAAATATCGGGTTATTTAGATGGTTACTATTTAGGTAGTTTTAATAATGCCCCTTTCCCAACAAGTTTTACCACGGAAAATAAATCTTTTTCTCTGGGTATGGCCAATATTGTCCTTTCAAAAACAGGGAAAGTCGGCTTTGTGGCTGATCTCGCTATCGGACCAAGAGCTGAAATGGCTAATGGTTATGCTGGAACTGCGCTCTCTTATATCAAACAACTTTATGTAACTTATTCTCCTTCTGATGCATTGACCTTTACTATGGGTAATTTCAGTACCCATGTAGGTTATGAACTAATTGATTCTAAAAGTAATATCAATTATACCGTTTCCTATATGTTTAGTAATGGGCCTTTCTTTCACACAGGGGTTAAAGCTAATTATGCTTTATCAGATAAGTTTGGTTTGATGTTAGGTGTTTTCAATGATACAGATACCAAAATTGATGTGGTGTCTGGTAAACACATCGGTGGTCAGTTGTCTTATGTTTCTGGAAAATTAAGTGCCTATTTAAATTATATTGGGGGTAAGTCAACAGATGCTTTTGAAACTGATCCTGAAGAGTTTACCAACCAATTTGATTTGACAGCTACGTATGCGCTCTCTGATAAAGTAGGTCTTGGTTTTAATGGAACTAAAAAGTCTGTGAAACCAACTGCTGGTGATGCTTCCTCCTGGAGTGGTCTCGCTCTTTACAGTAAATTCATGTTGAGTGATGGTTTCACTCTTGGATTGAGAGGTGAAAGAATCTTTGACAATTATGGATTAATCACAGGAGTGGAAGATAATGCAATTACGGCATTCACCGTTTCAGGAAATTTTCATATTGGTAACCTGACCCTAATTCCCGAGTTTCGAATTGATTCCGGTATCAAATCTGATACATTTACCAGCTTAGATGCTAAAAGCTTAAAATCTACTTCCGGTCTTCTTATGGCAGTTGTTTATACTTTTTAATTTGGAATTAATTCATTAAAATTTATAGAAATGACAAAGTCGAAACTTGAGTACATTTGGTTAGATGGGTACAAGCCCATGCAGAGTCTTCGCAGTAAGACAAAAATTGTGGATAATTTTTCAGGTAATCTTGAAGATTGTCCAATGTGGTCCTTCGATGGAAGTTCTACGGAACAAGCTCCTGGAAATTCATCAGATTGTTTGTTAAAGCCGGTCGCAGTTTATCCTGATCCTGCCAGACATAACGCATTTTTGGTTATGACGGAAGTGTTAACCTCTGACGGTAAGCCGCATCCATCAAATGGTCGCGCTTTAATCAATGATGATGATAATGATTTTTGGTTTGGCTTTGAACAAGAATATTTCCTATACGATCCGGAAACGAATATGCCTCTTGGCTTCCCGGCGAATGGATATCCTGCTCCTCAAGGTCCTTATTATTGTTCTGTTGGATCAAAAAATGCTTTCGGTAGAGAAATAGTGGAAGAACACCTGGATATTTGCTTAGATGCTGGCTTAAATGTTGAGGGTATTAATGCTGAAGTTGCTGCGGGTCAGTGGGAATTTCAGATTTTTGCAAAAGGTGCAAAAGAGGCAGGTGACCAAATTTGGGTAGCTCGTTATTTATTGGAAAGAACAGCGGAAGCTCATGGCGTTACCATCAATTGGCATTGTAAGCCTTTGGGTGACACCGATTGGAATGGCTCTGGTATGCATGCCAATTTTTCAAATACTACCCTTCGTACCTGCGGAGATGAAAAAACGTATATTAAAATAATGGATGCTTTCGGTGCCAATGTTAAAGAACATATTGATGTGTATGGACCGGATAATCACCTTAGATTAACAGGTAAACATGAAACCGCTTCTATCAACGATTTTAGTTATGGTGTTTCTGACAGAGGTGCTTCTATCAGAATCCCAGTTGTTACCGTAGAAAAGGGTTGGAAGGGCTATCTGGAAGATCGTCGCCCAAATTCTGCGGCAGATCCTTATAAAGTAGCAGCTGTAATTATTAAGACTGTTAAATCTGCCCTATAGCTTTAAATGTTTAAGATGCTTTGAAAGCCCGCTCAGATTTTGATGCGGGCTTTTTTATTTATATATTTGTCCAAAGTAATTAGTATGATTCCCGCCTCTTTTAATCATGATGTCGTTTCCCGTTTCCTTCGGTATGTGAAAATTAATACGCAGTCAGATCCCTTTTCTTCTACCTTTCCCTCTACATTTTGCCAAAAAGACTTGAGCGCTCTCTTGGTTAAAGAACTTATTGAAATGGGTTTGTCGGATGCTCATTTAGACGAATATGGTTATGTTTATGCTACTTTGCCTTCCAATGTTGATAAGGTAGTACCCGTTATTTGTTTTTGTTCCCATGTAGATACCTCTCCCGATGCGCCTGGCGAAAATGTCGTTCCTGTCATTCATTCAAATTATGATGGAGGTATTATTCGTTTTCCCGATAATCCTCATTTGTCAATTTCACCTGAAAATCATCCGGATCTTTCAGAACAAGTTGGGAATGATATTATCACAGCTAGTGGTCTGACCTTGTTGGGGGCCGATAATAAAGCGGGTGTGGCTGCTATTATGAATGCAATGAACATCCTGATAGCTAATCCTGAAATTCCCCATGGGACGATTAAAATTTTATTTACGCCTGATGAGGAGATCGGAAAAGGCGTAAATTTTGTGAATCTTGAAAAATTGGGCGCCGATTTTGCCTATACCATCGATGGTGAACGCCTGGGTTCAATGGAAGATGAAACTTTTTCAGCCGATGGCGTGGAGATTATTTTTAAAGGGGTTTCCGCTCATCCTGGATTTGCCTACGGTAAATTGGAAAATAGTATTAAAATGGCAGGTCTTTTTTTAGATCTTTTACCTAAGGATAAGCTTAGCCCTGAAACGACTAAAGATAAACAAGGGTTTATTCACCCCGTAAATATTGTTGGGAAAACGGAATCAACTTCCCTTCATTTAATTGTCAGGGATTTTAATCTTTCTGGTCTCATTGACATGGAAAATTATATAAAAAGCACGGTAGATCTTGTCCTTGAAAAATTTCCACAGTCGTCGGCAGAAATTATAGTTACTGAGCAATATCGCAATATGTATGAAGTGCTGAAAAATTATCCCTTTGTATCCGATTATGCTTATAAGGCCATAGAACAGGCTGGACTAAAACCTGTTAAGTCATTCATTAGAGGGGGGACTGACGGATCAAGATTGTCGTTCATGGGTCTTCCTTGTCCCAATTTATTTGCCGGTGAACATGCTTTTCATTCTCTTGAAGAATGGGTTTCAGTGCAGGATATGGAAAAATCATCAGAAATGATAGTGTATTTGGCTGGTATCTGGGCGAATCATGAAAAATAATTGTAATTTTGAACCAAACCATTATTTATGAAAAATATAGCCGCACCTTTTTTTGTATTTTTTTTATTGATGACGTTTTTTAGTTGCACCTCCATTGAAAAATTGGTTGATTCGGGCCAATATGATAAGGCTATTTATTTTGCAACAAATAAGTTATCTGGGGCAAAAGTAAATAAAGTGGAATATGTGAGAGGGCTTGAAACCGCTTTTAAGAAGGTTACAGACAAGGATATGGCCTATATTGAAAAGTTGAAAAATGAGGGGAATCCTGAATCTTGGGAAACTATTCTCTCCGTTTATGCTACTATTTCAAATAGGCAGGAAAGTATTAGACCTTTGTTACCGCTAACGGATGAAAATGGTAAAAAGGCTAATTTCTTATTCGTTAATACCAATGATTTAGAAAAAGAAGCAAAGGAACAAACTATAAACTTTTTATACTCTTCCGCTAAAGATTTTTTGCAGGAAGCAAGAAGCACAAAAGACAGAATCCCCGCTAGAAAGGCTTATGACGCTTTACTTAGATTGAAAAATTATTCGGCAAGATTTATGGATGTGCCCCAACTTGAAAGGGAGGCCAGAGAGTTGGGAATTACTAAGATATTAGTAAACGTGCAAAATTATTCTCAAGCTGTTTTTCCAGCTGGCTTGGAAGATGAAATTTTGAGACTCGGTTTCAGAGACCTCGATAGGGAATGGCAAAAATTTGATGCCTATCCTGAAAGAAATAGAGAGTATGACCTGGGTATTACCTTAATCCTATCAAATGTTCAGGTTAGTCCGGGTGCAGTAAGCGAAAAATCTTTTAGCGAGAAAAAGGAAATTCCCGATGGATTTCAATATGTATTGGATGAAAAGGGAAATGTTAAAAAAGATACCGCTGGAAATGATATCAAATTACCTAAAAATAAGGTGATTGAAGCGCAGATTTTGGAGGTTTTTCAATCTAAATCCGCTGGCTTATCTGGCCGCCTTGAAGTAATTGATTTACATACGAAAGGAGTAAGGGAAAGCAGAGATATTAATGCCGTTGCTATTTTTGAAAATAGAGCAGCCTCCTTCAAAGGAGATGAAAGGGCACTAACAGAGGATACAAAAAAGAGACTGGGTAATAGACCCGCTGTATTTCCCACCGATGCCATCCTGCTTCTGGAAGCTGCCAGAAAATTGAGACCTCTGGTAATCTCTGAATTAAGAAAAATTAGAATTGATTAAATATATTTTTTAATGTCCATTTCGAACGAACAAACCTTGTGCTGCCCATTTTGTAAAAGTGAAAAAACAAAAATCGCTTTTTTCCTTAAAGATCATTCTGTTTCAAAAGAAACGTTTAGTCTTTTCGATTGCGAAGATTGTGGATTGAGATTTACAAATCCTATTCCTGACGCTTCGTCCATTGGGAAATATTATCAAAGTGAGGATTATATCTCTCACTCAAATACTAAAAAGGGAATTGTCAATACACTCTATCATGCAGCAAGAGATTTTATGATCCAACAAAAAATTAATTGGATCAAATCTTTTTCGTCTCATAAAAAGTTGTTGGATATTGGTTGTGGTACCGGACATTTTATGCATGCCTTAAAACAAAATGGTTTTCAGGTTAAAGGGGTAGAAATAGATGAAGGAGCTCGAAATTTCGCCATTAATCAGTTCGGTTTGGAGGTGATGACTCCCGACGCTTTTTTATCTGATTCAACGGCTGATAAATATGGTGTAATAACTCTTTGGCATGTTCTCGAGCATATTCATCAACCTAAAGATTTTTTAGAAAAAATTAACTTGTCTCTTTTGAATGATGGCTTATTAATGATAGCTGTTCCTAATTTTAAAAGTACCGATGCAGCATTTTATGCTGATTATTGGGCTGCTTACGATGTTCCAAGGCACTTATGGCATTTTTCTCCTCAATTTATGGAAAAATGGTTGCTGACTTCTGGCTTTAAGCTTATCAGTAAGAAAAGTTTGCCTCTCGATCCATTTTATGTAAGTCTCCTAAGTGAAAAGTACAAAAATCAGGGCAAAGGTAGTTTCATTGGCGGTGTATTTTCTGGTCTGTATTCTTCTGTTATGAGTTGGGTGGATTCCTCAAAAGCTAGTTCTTTGGTTTATGTTCTTAAGAAGGTTTAAGTCTTTGCTAAACTCTTTTATTTTAGTTTTGCTTTTATTTCCTTTTTCGCTCCTTAGCCAGAATTATCAATGGTGGGCAAATAATGTGAATTGGGATGGAACAACACACTGGAGAAATTATATTACCTATTCACCCAAATTTTTAGGGCCCAATGCATTACCCATTCCTACATTAAATGAAGGACGGACGGACAGTCTGTTAACGCTTGGTTCTTCTGCGCGCTTTTTACGGTCGATAGGTGATTTTACTTATGCTCAGTCTTTTTTCCTGACTTATCCAACGGAAAATAAAAAAATGAGCTTCGATATTTCATGGGTTCCCAGGGAAGTCTATACAACAAGTCATGAATGGAAAACAGAACGAAAAGTTCACTTTCCTGCCTATTACGATAGGCATGCAATGGCTGACATAATTTTTAATTCTGTATTACAGCTAAGCAAAGAAAATACCCATTGGTTAGATGCTGCTTTTAGAGTTTCTTTCCGTTTTGCTACTTCCACCCATGTAAATGCTGCAAGGGGTACTGATGCACCAGGCTATTCTTTTGATGTAACAACGGGTAAGACTATTTCTTCTCGTCTGAGGCTTTTTGGTATGCTCGGTTTTTACGTCTGGCAAACCAATAGGGATGATTATTTGCAAAATGATGCTTTTTTATTTGGCCTCGGTGCCAGGTATAATGTAGGAAACTGGTCTTTTTCTCCTCAATACAGAGGTTATTGGGGCTATATTGGTGACGGTGATGATAATGTGGCTTCTTCGTTAAAAATTAACTACAAGCTAAAGAACTGGCAGATTTTCACCGTTTTGAGTAAAGGTCATGAGGATAATTTATATAATTACGTAGAATGTGGAATGGTATATATGTTTAAACCCAAAATTTAGTTAATTTGTGTTAAATATATTTTGTAATGGCAGTAATTATACCAACCGCTGTGTATGTTCAAAGAAGAAAAATTCTTTTGAATAATGTGAAAGATGGACTCATCTTTTTTCCCGGAAATAGAGAAAGTCCTATGAATTATCCTGATAATACTTACCACTTCAGACAGGATAGTAATTTTCTTTATTACGTTGGGATAGATAGGCCCGATTTGTCCGTTGTTCTCGATACCAATACAGGTGAAACCATCTTATTTGGCGATAATTTTACCCTAGATCAAATTGTTTGGCTTGGTGCTTTGCCAACCTTGGAAACATTAGCAGAAAAGTCTGGTATTGCCCTCGTAAAACCAACATCAGTTTTAGATGACTATTTATCAGACGCTTTGAATCAAGGCAGAAATGTTCATATTCTACCTCCATACAGAGCTGAAAACATGCTTTTTATTAATGATTTTATTAAAAAATCAAATAAATCATATCAACAGCTAATTTCTGAAGAATTAATCAGACAAGTGGTAGCCCAAAGGTCGGTGAAAGATGCTTATGAAATTCAGGAAATGATCCACGCTGTCAATATTTCAGGTAAAATGCATGTAGCGGCAATGATGGCCGCTAAACCAGGTATGTTTGAATATGAATTAACGGGTTTAGTTGAAGGTATTTCTGTGGGCAATGGGGGGAGAATTTCCTATCCTGTTATTTTAACTACGCAAGGTCAAACCCTTCATAATCATAGTTATAGTGGTAGGTTAAAGGAAGGTGGATTAGTTTTAGGTGACTTTGGTTCTGAATCACCGGGTCATTATGCAGGGGATATAACCAGAACATTTCCTGTCTCAAAATCTTTCTCATCCATGCAAAGGGACATTTATGAAATCGTCCTCGACACGGAAATTAAAGCGATTAAGCAGATTAAACCAGGGGTTAGCTATAAAGATATTCACCTGCAAGCGGCATTGAACATTGCAGAAGGTCTTACGCAGTTAGGTCTCATGAAAGGAAATCCGCAGGACGCGGTAGCCGCCGGAGCTCATGCCTTGTTCTTTCCTCATGGCCTCGGTCACATGATTGGTTTGGATGTTCATGACATGGAAGACTTAGGTGAGGCTTATGTAGGTTATGATGCCTCAGTTTCAAGAAGTACTCAGTTTGGTTTGAAATCTTTGAGATTGGGAAGGAAATTAGAAGAGGGCTTTGTTCTTACCGTTGAGCCGGGTATCTATTTTATTCCTCAATTAATAGATAAATGGGGGAATGATAAGGTCTGTTCCGATTTTATCGCATTTGATAAGTTGTCAGCCTATCGGGATTTTACCGGTGTAAGAATTGAAGATAATGTGTTAGTAGTTCCAGATGGACATGAAATTTTGGGTAATCCAATACCTAAATCTATCTCAGAAGTCGAATCTTTAAGGTCGTAAAGACGGTAAATAAATTAATTTTTTATGAATAACCTAAAACAAGAAGATCATAGCAGATCTGCTTACTGGCGCGCTAACATTAAAATTTTAGCCGGTTTATTGCTTATTTGGTTTATTTCTTCCTTTTTGTTGGGTATCGTTTTTGTCAAGGAATTAAATCAGTTCAGAATGGGCGGATTTAAAATAGGTTTTTGGTTCGCTCAACAAGGCTCAATTTATGTTTTCCTTCTTATTATTTTTTATTACGTATGGAGAATGAATAAGTTAGATAAGGAATTCGATGTAGATGAATAATTTTGATTCTTCTTTTAACCTGTTTCACGAATTTAAAATTTTGTAATGGATATTTTAACCTGGACATATTTTATAGTAGGATTAACTTTTACTCTTTACATCGGTATCGCTATTAAAACGAGAGCATCGAGTACAAAGGAGTTTTATATTGCAGGAGGAGGTGTTTCTCCGCTGGCTAATGGTATCGCCACGGCCGCAGACTGGATGTCAGCAGCTTCTTTTATTTCTATGGCCGGACTCATTTCTTTTATGGGCTATGATGGCAGCGTTTATTTAATGGGTTGGACTGGTGGCTATGTTCTGTTAGCTCTTTTGCTAGCTCCTTATTTAAGGAAATTTGGAAAATATACCGTGCCTGATTTCGTTGGAGACAGATATTATTCTCAAACAGCCAGATTAGTAGCCGTTGTCGCAGCCATTTTTATTTCCTTTACCTATGTAGCTGGTCAGATGAGGGGAGTGGGGATTGTATTTTCACGTTTTCTTGAAGTTGATATCAACACTGGGGTGGTCATAGGCATGATTATAGTCGTTTTTTACGCCGTTTTAGGTGGTATGAAAGGAATTACCTACACCCAGGTGGCCCAGTATTGTGTGTTGATTTTTGCCTATATGGTTCCCGCTATTTTTATAAGTTTACAACTTACCGGTAATCCAATTCCTCAATTGGGATTTGGTGGAACATTAAATGATGGTACCTATCTCCTGGACAAAGTAGATGGATTACTTACTGAACTGGGTTTTATGGCTTATACTTCTGGTAGTAAAGAAGTAATCGATATGTTTTTTATAACGGCTGCTTTAATGGTTGGCACAGCAGGTTTACCTCACGTTATTGTAAGATTTTTTACCGTACCAAAGGTGAAAGATGCCAGGAAATCAGCTGGTTATGCTTTGTTGTTTATCGCTATATTATATACAACAGCGCCTGCCGTTGGGGTGTTTGGTATCTATAATATGATAACGAATATAAATGGTCAAAAAATTGAATCGCTTCCTACCTGGGTACAAAACTGGCAGAAAACAGGCCTAATCACGATAGAGGATAAAAATAAGGATGGTATGATTTTATACCAAAAAGATAAAGTTAAAAATGAGTTAACTATTGATAAGGATATTATGGTTCTGGCAAATCCTGAGATTGCCGGTTTACCCAATTGGGTAGTTGCTTTAGTAGCCTCCGGTGGATTAGCTGCTGCGCTTTCTACTGCTGCTGGTTTATTACTTGTTATTTCTACTGCAATAAGCCGAGATTTACTGAAGAATGCTCTGGCTCCTAATATTTCTGAGAAAAGTGAACTTCTATATGCCAGGATGGCCGCTATTTTTGCGGTGATTGTTGCTGGCTACTTTGGAGTAAATCCGCCCGGTTTCGTGGCGGAAGTGGTAGCTTTTGCCTTCGGTCTGGCCGCCGCCTCCTTTTTTCCAGTTATTATTATGGGTATATTTTCAAAAAGAATGAATAAGGAAGGAGCTATCGCCGGTATGATTATAGGACTTATTTTCACCCTCGGTTACCTCATTTATTTTAAATTCATGAATCCTGAACTTAACAATAAGGAACATTGGTGGTTTGGCATTTCTCCGGAGGGCATTGGAACACTGGGAATGATTCTAAATTTTGTAGTCTCAATTATCATCAGCAAGTTTACGCCACCACCTCCAAAACACATTCAAGATCTTGTTGAAGAAATTCGAATTCCTCGCGGAGCCACTTCAGCAATCATTCATTAAAATATATATCAATTAAAAAAATGGAATAAATTATATTTTATTCCATTTTTTTAATTGGTTTAAAGCGGCTTTCATATCTTTTGGTAGGGGAGCTTCCCATTCCATTTTTATTTCTTTTGTAGGGTGTATTAGTCCTAATTTTCCAGCATGTAATGACAATCGATGAAGTAAGGGTCTATCTTCTTCTTCTGGTTTTACGATGGCGTGGTATTTCTGTCCTTTAATATCTTTCCCGAAAACAGCCTCCCTTTTTCCATAAATTGAATCCACCAATAATGGGTGATTTATGTATTTAAAATGGGTTCTGATCTGATGTGTTCTTCCTGTCTCAATTTTAATCTCTACAAAAGAGCCTAATCTAAATTTTTCCAGTACTTTATAATGAGTTAAGGCCTCTTTTCCAACTTTTCCCGCTATCATTTTACCTTCCTGATATGGATGGGGTGCAATTCTTGCATCAATCGTTCCTTCCTCTTCGTCAAGATGACCATCAATAAACGCATAATAAGTTTTATCCACTTTGTGAAGTAAAAACTGATTATTTAAATGTTTGTGAGCATCTGCTGTTCTTGCAAAACATAATATGCCACTGGTTTCCCTGTCTATTCTGTGAACGACAAAAATATCACCATTGAAATGAGTTTTCAATAAAACAGATAAATTTTCTTTGGACGCTTCAAATCTGTCGGGAATACTCAACATACCAGAGGGTTTGTTAATTACTACGATGTCTTCGTCGCTATACAAAATATCAATGTTCGTTTTCATTTTGAATTATTTCCTTAAAGGTTTTTTTATTAAATAAGTAATAATCCAAAACAATCAATTTTGAATATCTTCCAACGACAGTATTTCTCTCTTTGGTTCTCAGTGACCTTACTAAAGAATTTCCTTCAGATCGCTTTTGTAATACCCTTCTAAAATGTTTATAAAAAGAAAGATGGGCTTTCAATATGGACATTACAAAATGTCGGTCTTTAGTGACCAAATATAAAATGGCTGCAAAACCATCCAAAATAAATCTGGCTGGAATTTTCCATAATAAATGAGTGATTGGTTCATTTTTCATTATGGTATAAAGTGAATTTCTAAAATTCAAATAAACCTTTTTCGGGGAGTCGTAGTCTAACGTACCACCTCCAACATGATAAATGATAGCATCAGGTACAACCATGACCTTGAAGCCCGCCCTTTTGACTCTCCAACACAAATCAATTTCTTCCATGTGTGCAAAATAACTTGCATCAAAACCACCTATCGCTTTGAACAAAGGGGCCCGAATCATAAAAGCAGCACCACTGGCCCAAAATATTTCCGAGGGATAATCATATTGTCCTAAGTCATTTTCAATCTGACCTAATACTCTTCCTTTACAAAACGGATAACCAAGAATGTCAATCCATCCTCCGGCACCTCCTGCATATTCAAACTTCGTTGGCTCAATAAAAGAAAGTATTTTTGGCTGACAAATAGCAACGTTATAGTCCGCTTCCATAACTTCCAGTAGGGGAGTCATCCAATTTTCAGTGACAGATACATCAGAATTAAGCAATAAGAAATAATCTGCCTGTATCATTTTTAACGCCTCATTATAACCTCCCGCATAACCAGTATTTTTTGGAAGGGTTATAATTTCAATGTCGTTACCAAAATTTTCAGTTAAAAAAGCAACAGAATCGTCTGTAGAAAAATTATCAGCAATGATAATTTTAGCATTGTCTAGTTTATATTTTATGACATCTGGAAGGAATTTGGCCAGCCACTCTCTTCCATTATAATTTAATATAACGATTGCTATTTCTGGATTAATTTTCTTTGGCTCTATTTTATTTGCCTGTGCTAAAACAGCTTTTGCATGAATTTTATCTTCAGAAATAATTTTTGATAGTTTATCCAAAGTGTCAAGTTGTTGATCTGACCTCAAGAATTCTACTAAAAGAATACTAATTTTTTTGCCATAAATATCTTTATCAAAGTCAAAAATATTGACCTCAATCCTTAATGATCGCTTTGAATCAATGCTGGGTCGATGACCAATATATAACATACCCTCATATTGAACTCTATCAATATGAACCCAAACGGCATATATACCGTCGGAAGGAATTAACTTGTGCTTGTCAGAAATTTGAAGATTAGCGGTTGGAAATCCTAATTTCTTTCCCATTTTGTCACCATGAACAACTTCACCAGATAAAATATAGTGATCTTGAGCAAGTAAATTGGCTTGTTTAATATCACCCTGAAGTAAAGCTCTTCGTATCTTGGTTGAGCTAATAGCTATTTCTTCGATTTCTTGTTTCTCAATATCGATAACCTCATAGCCAAATTTAGTCCCGTGCCATTTTAAAAAATGAATGTCGCCCTGCCTGCTTAATCCAAACCTATGGTCATATCCAATAACAATATATCTTGGTTTAAATAATTTAACCAAAAACATTTCTATGTATTCATCTGCACTGAGCTGAGCAAAGTTTACCGTAAAAGGAACAATAACAAGATGATCTACATCTAATTTTTCAAGTAAAATTATTTTTTCCTCTATCGTGGAAAGTAGCTGAAAATCATCTCCTGGGAAGACAATTTGCCTTGGATGTGGGTTAAAAGTTATTAATACACTTTCCCCACCCGTACTTTTTGCAAGACGATTAACCTTATTTATCAATTTTTTATGTCCTAAATGGACACCGTCAAATGATCCAATCGTTATTACCGCTTGTTTGAAAACGGGTAAATTATTTATATCCTTATGTATTCTCATAGCATCGCAAAGGTAAGTCTTAAAACCGATTTTTATGTCATGTTGTTTTATAAATTACTACCTTTGATAAAGTTAAAAATCCATGATGGATATCCAGGAAATTACTAAAATACTAAAAAATGTTCTTCATCCTAAAACAGGGAAGGATATTGTGTCGTCTGATATAGTCACTCAACTTAGATTGGAAGAGAATAATCTTTTCTTTAATCTTCATGTTTTTGGCTTGAATAGTTCTGAAAAATCAGAATTACACTTCAAATGTGTCCAGGAAATTAATGCCATTTATCCAGCGCTGAATGTTCATGTCCATCTGGTAAATGACAAAATTTCAATACCGGTTCCTGACAATAATCTGTTACCCCAAATTAAACATATTATTGCCGTTGGTTCTGGAAAGGGCGGGGTCGGAAAATCTACCGTATCAGTCAATCTTGCGCTTGCTCTTTCCGCCGCTGGTTTTAAAACAGGCATTCTGGACGCAGATCTTTATGGTCCATCCATACCTACTATGTTAGGTCTATCAGGGAAAAGGCCAGAAGTGGATACGGTGAACGGCCAACCTAAAATCAAACCACTGGTCGCCTTTGGTATGCCTCTTATCTCTATGGGTTTCATTATTGAACCTGAACAGGCTGTAGTTATGAGAGGTCCAAGATTATCCGGGATTATTAAACAATTTTTCCTGGATACTTTATGGCCTGAATTAGATTTTCTAATCGTAGATCTTCCTCCAGGTACTGGTGATGTTCAGCTTAGTTTGGTTCAAACGGTCCAGCTAACCGGTGCTATTATTGTTACTACGCCTCAGGAAGTCGCAGTCGTTGATGCCATTAAAGCGCTTAATATGTTTCAATTACCTTCTGTAAATGTACCGATTATTGGTGTAGTTGAAAATATGTCTTGGTTCACTCCTGTTGAAAATCCTGACAGAAAATATTTCCTCTTCGGTCAGGGTGGAGGCCAGAAATTAGCTTCTTATGGAAATACCAATGTTTTAGGTCAGGTTCCTTTGATTCAAGGTATCAGAGAAGGAGGTGACAATGGTTTACCTGCTTACCTTAATCAACAGGCAGATTTAATTCAACCAGCTTTCAATGAAATTGCTAAGGCTACTTTACTAAAAATTAATATTCATTCAAATATCTAATGCCTAATGTCATCCATGTCAAAAGAACTTCTTTATCCGCTTATTGAAAATGCGTTGGAAAGTGTTAGGCCACATCTGAGGGTAGATGGAGGCGATGTCGAATTCGTCGAGCTGACCGATGATTTTATTGTCAAAATAAAATGGTTGGGTGCCTGCGAAAGTTGTTCTATGTCTTTTATTACGATGAGGGCTGGCTTAGAGGATGCAATTAAAGGTAAAATTCCTCAAATTATTGGGGTCGAAGCTGTAAATGGTGTTAAAATTTAGTTTCAATTTGTATGAACCGTGCCTCGCTGATTAAGCATATTTTTGAAAAAAAATCATATCTCTGTATTGGATTAGATACTGATCTCAATCTTTTACCAGGTTCTTTAGGTAAATCTCCTAAAGATTTACTGGACTTTAATAAAAGGATTATTGATTGTACGAAGGATTTTTGTGTTTCCTATAAACCAAATTTAGCTTTTTATGAAAGTCTGGGTTCTTCCGGATGGAAAATACTGGAAGAAACGCTGGCCTATATTCCTTCTTCGCATTTTGTTATCGCCGATGCAAAAAGGGGGGATATCGGCAATACCTCAGGTAAATATGCTTCAGCTATTTTTGATTATTTAAAGGCCGATGCAGTAACCGTTGCTCCATATATGGGTAGCGATTCTATTATCCCTTTTTATGATTATCCCGAAAGATGGGTGGTTATTCTGGGCCTTACCTCAAATCCAGGGAGTAAAGATTTTCAATTCCTGACGCTCGAATCCGGAGAGAAATTATACCAGAAAGTCATTAGCGAAGCAAAAAATTGGGGAAATGACGCAAATACTATGTTTGTCGTGGGCGCTACTCACCCAAATGAACTAGCTGAGATTCGTAAAATTATACCTAATCATTTTATGCTAATTCCCGGTGTTGGTGCTCAAGGGGGGGATTTAAAGGAGATTTCCGCTTTCGGGTTGACAAAAGAAGCAGGTCTTTTAGTAAATGTAGGAAGATCCATCATTTATGCCTCAAAAAGAAATGATTTTGAGGAGGCCGCTGCGAAAGAGGCTGAAAAAATTCACGACGAAATGAAAACCTATTTATCGATGTACGCTTTTTCTTAATGCCTATATTGTAATAGTCGTTAATTTGTTTTTAGCCATATATCTATTTATTATCTGATTTATTTCTCCATTTTCAGGGTATTTCTTAATGAATTCTTCCCATTGCCCAATTGAATCTTGAAATAATTCTTCCTCAATATATTCATAGCCATAGAATTGACCGTTTTGAACAGCAATGATACATTTTTCTCCCTTTGTTCTGCCTTCATCTATGATTAAAAAACTGCCATCTAAACTCTTTTTCAATTTCAATTTTGCTAATTCTGCACGCTCATTATAAGAAGTAACTTCTTCTTTTGAGCAACAAGCACCAGCGCACTGATTTATTTTATAGTGGAAACAAGGAATACCATATAATGAATCACCTTCCATCAAATGATCACAAAGATTAAATTCCTGCCTGCATGTGCTCAATCTGCTCTTTGCAATGGTTATTTTACTGTACTCAGAGAGAATTTCTACCTTTTTATTCTTCTTGAAATCCTTTTTCTGCTTTATATCAAAACATAAATATCCTTGATTATTCAGGTAACTAAAAATAATGTACTGATATGATTTTGCTCTCTGTGCCTTATTAACCTCCGGCATTATTTTTTTTATTTGATAAGATTCTAAAATAAGTGAGGCTAATTCAGAACCGGTTTCTTCAAAGTCTATGTCATAAACTAACCGTTGCAATTTTGATGCTTTTTCCGTGTAATCTGAAAAATGAGAGGCTACTCTTTTTTGAATATTCTTACTTTTTCCTATGTAAACTATATTGCCATTTTCGTCTTTAAAATAATAAATTCCGCAGGTATCAGGCAATGATTGTATATCTTGGAGAGACAAATTATTCGGAAGCTTACTTTCCCTGATTCCCAAATTTACTAAATCATCAATTACATCAAAGGCATTTGCCTCCTTAAAAATTAATTCCATTAATTTTGCTGTAGTCATTGCATCACCCATGGCTCTGTGCCTGTCGGGATTATGAATATTCAAATGCTGAGATATAACGGATAATCCAAAACTCGGAAGAAAAGGAAAAATTTTTCTACTTAATTGAATAGTACATAATTGTTTACGGGTGAAGGTATAACCTAAATCACTAAATGCACTTTTAATAAATGAATAATCAAAACGAACATTGTGCGCTACGAATATAGTGTTTTCGGTAACTTCAATTAATTCTTTAGCTATTTCATAAAATTTTGGTGCATCAGCAACCATAGATTGTGTTATGCCCGTTAATTCCGTAATTCCAGATGGAATATAGGTTTCAGGATTTATAAGTGATTCCCATGTTTTAATTATTTTTTGCCCGTCGTGAACGACCACTGCTATTTCAATTATTTTATTATTTGTTGCGTTACCACCTGTTGTCTCTATATCTATGACCGCAAATTGCATTTCTATCGTTTTTGTTGATTGAAAATTCGTTGAAAAAGCGCTATATTACAGCAATGAATTGCCAAAAGCTAAATCAATTATGAAAAATAACTTTAAAATTGCTACATTAAGTATTCTTTTTACTTTTATTTTTAGTTCAATCATATTTTGTCAGACGAATAACCTTCTTACTGGTGCAGAAAGAACTACAGAATACATACCTCTTTTAAAAGGGAAGAATATAGGCTTGGTTGTTAATCAAACAAGTATGATTGGGTCAATTCATTTGGTAGATTCACTCCTTAATCTTGGTTTAAATGTAAAAAAAATATTCGCACCAGAACATGGTTTTAGAGGAAGTGCTGACGCCGGTGAAAAAATTTCAGATAGTAAAGATCCTAAAACAGGTTTGCCAATCATTAGTATTTATGGCTCAAAAAAAGCACCTGACAAGGTTGATCTGGAAGGTATTGACCTATTGATTTTTGATATTCAAGATGTTGGAACCAGATTTTACACCTATATTTCAACGCTTCATTATGTTATGTTATCCTGTGCTGATAACAAAATTCCCTTAATGGTCTTTGACAGGCCTAATCCAAATGGACATTTTGTAGATGGTCCAATACTTGATATAGCTTATCAGTCCTTCGTTGGCATGCACCCAATTCCTATTGTTCATGGTTTGACGATAGGGGAGTATGCCAGCATGATAAATGGTGAAAATTGGTTGGGTATGAATAAAAAATGTAGTCTTCAAGTTGTTTCTTGTTTAAACTATAATCATTCAATGGTTTATAATTTGCCGATTACTCCTTCACCCAATTTACCCAATATGCGGTCTATTTATCTGTATCCATCTATTTGTTTTTTTGAGGGTACACCTATCAGCCTTGGTAGAGGTACAAATAAACAATTTCAGGTATTAGGCGCTCCGAATATCAATGCAGGAGATTTCTCTTTTACACCTGTGTCAAAGCCTGGAGCTATGAATCCTCCTCAGCTTGGAAAACTATGCCGAGGAATTGACCTCTCCAGCCTGGATGAAGAGGCTATCAAAAACCAAAAAACCATTAATCTTAGTTATCTAATTCAGTTTTACAAAGATTATCCAGAGAAGGAATCTTTTTTTCTAGCAGGTTTATTTTTTGATAAACTCGCTGGAAATGCCAAACTAAGAGAAATGATTCAGGCTGGTTATACTGAAGAACAAATAAAAGAAACCTGGGAGCCAGGTCTTACCGCTTTTAAACAAACCAGAAAAAAATATTTAATCTATCAAGATTAATTTATGATTTGCTTGCAACCATTTTTTCTACCGCTTGAATAAATACATCCAAATCCCTGGTGGTGGTATAAACATTGGGCGTAACTCTTACGCTATCAATATTGTCCCAAACAATAGAAACGGTATGTACTTTGTATTTTGATAATAATTCAGAAGAAATAGCATGGGTTTCCATATTAGCTATTTTAAAATTGGCAATAGCACAAGAAAACTTTGGATCTAATGGAGTGTGAATGCTTACCCCATTTAATTTTTTAAGTTTGTTACACCAGTATTGCTTTAAATATTCCAATCGCTTTTGCTTCAGACTACCTCCTATCATATAGTGAAAATCAATGGCCTGACCGATAGCTTGTTCGATGGCGAATGATCTTGTGCCAAGATTTTCAAATTTTCGTATATCAGATGATACGGGATCTCCCGCTGCCATCAAAGGATATAACGAACTAATTTTATCCTTTTTAACATACAAAAGACCACTTCCAAAAGGCGCGCATAACCATTTATGTAAACTGGTTCCATAAAAATCACCCTCTAAATCTGGAATGTTATATTCAATATGAGCAAAACTATGAGCGCCATCTATAACAGATAAAATTCCTTTTGAACGAGCTTCTATAGCTATTTTTTGAGTTGGAACAATTTGTCCGCACCAATTAATTAAATGGGTAATATGGACTACCTTGGTTTTATTCGTAAATGCCTTTGTATAGCTTTTGTAGAGATAATCTTCATCGGTTGTTGGGAGATCTAAAGAAATCCACTTTAAAACAATGCCCTCTCTATGCTCTCGTTGTTTCCATGCATTGATCATATTGGGGTAATCCTGCTTTGAAAGAACAACTTCATCGCCGCGTTGTAGTGTGATACCAAAGATTATATTTTCAAGGGCTTCAGAAGAATTTCTCATGATAGCTAAATTGTCAGGGGAACAACCGGCTAATTCCGCTAATTTCTTTCGAAGTGGTTCACGCCCGTCATCCAAAGTTCTCCACATATAAAAGGAGGGCGTTTCGTTACTCAACTTATTATATCTTTCTACGGCATCCTGAACCACCTTGGGTTGTGGAGATACACCACCGTTATTTAA